>JANPNA010000351.1:0-13185 GCA_031427235.1 Pirellula sp. | reverse complement strand
CCTTTGGAGATCCGATCAATCGGGTGGCATTGATTAGCTTACTCAACGCGATTCTTATGCTGGATCTTCCGATTGTGGACGTGGTGATCCAAAACCCATACAACGACAAGGACTTCGAGGACGACAAACTAACGATTTTGGACATTAAGGCAATCGATAGTAGCGGCGCGATTTACAATATCGAGATGCAAATTTCGGTCTGCGCCGGCTTAGTGAAACGGATGGTTTTCTACACGTGCGAACTGTTTTCGGCCCAAATGTACGAAGGAGACAGCTACACCCATCTCAATCCGGTATTTTCGATCTGCCTACTAAATGACAAGCTTTGGGCGAAGGACGAAACGGCCCACCATCGATTTAGGCTGGAAGACCGACAAAGCGGCCGAGTTCTAAAAGATACAATAGAGATTCACTTGGTCGAGTTGCCGAAGTATGGTCTAGACAGGGAAAGCCTATCGGCGGCAACGCCAATCGAGCGGTGGGCGTTCTTGTTCCAAAACTCGCAGCTTTACACAGCGGAAGAACTTCGGGAGCTGTTTCCGGAAGAAGCGTTCCAATTGGTAATTTCCTCAGTTGAGACCATTCATTTAAAAACGGAGTACCGGGAAATGTATGAGACACGCGAAAAAACCCTTCGAGACTACGATTGGAAGATTAACACCGCCAGAGACGAAGGAATGGTAAAAAGCCGAGAAGAAGGCCGAGAAGAAGGCCGAGAAGAAGGCCGAGAGGAAGGCCGAGAGGAAGGAACGTTAATCGGTATTATTCGGACCTGTCAGATGATTCTGTCGGTTCCACAATCAAGCGAAGAATCACTTCGAGGAAAAACAGTTAGCGAACTCCAGTCTCTTGCTGACGGTCTCCAAAACGCGTTGCGAAAACGGGCTACCTGACTAGATTCAGTAAGCGGAAAAACCGTTCGATGAACGCGTTGCAATCAAGCGTCCTCTAGACCAATTACGGAATGCTGCAAAATTTCACACGGCCGGGGGCATGCTAGGGTACCCTTCCGGGGGCTTTGGGTGAAAAAAGAACTGGTTGGAAAATTGGGACTTTGGACTCGACGATAGCCCGGTCGGCTGCTATTCTCTACCCTCCGTAAACCGGGCTCGTTCCGGAATTTTCGTTTTTGCAACTGCTTGTTTCTGAATCCATTATGTACGCGATTATTTGTGACGGTGGTCGTCAATTCAAAGTTCAAGAGGGGCAGTTGCTCGACATTGACTACCGAGACACCGCCGTAACGGGCGATAAAGTCGATTTCGATCGTGTGCTCGCCATAGGCGGTGAAGCAGGCCTTTCGCTTGGTCGTCCGACCCTGACGGGGGCCAAAGTCAGCGCTTCCGTAGTCGGCTTGGAGCAAGGCGAAAAGATCTATATCCAAAAGTTCCGTCGTCGAAAGAACTACGAAGTGCGAACTGGCCACCGCCAAAAGTACACACGAATTAAGATCGAGTCGATCCAAGCCTAACCGTGGGCACGGTCCTAAAGCACCTTCTACTTACAGGGTACCGCGGGTGCGGTAAGTCGGTCGTTGGGCAGCTCTTGTCCAAATCGTTGGCTCGTAGGCTCATCGATACCGACCTGGTGATTGAGTCCGAGACTGGCCGAACGATCGCGGAAATTTTTTCCGAAGTTGGCCAGGAAGGATTTCGCGATCTTGAATCAAGTCAGATTGTAAGCCTTGCATCGATAGCAGAACCCGCAATCATCTCTTTGGGTGGCGGAGCTATCCTACGTGCTGAAAATCGCGGCCGCATTCGCAATCTGGGCAAGACGGTTTGGTTGCAAGCGACTCCCGAGAGTCTCTTCGAGCGGATTTCCAACGACCTCACAACGCAGTCGCGTCGCCCGAAGCTCAGCCAGCTTGGAGACCTAGACGAAATTCGCTCGATTCTGGAGAAGCGAATGCCGTGGTATAAAGAGGTAGCGGATTTTGCAGTCACAACCGACGGTCTTTCGATGGAGCTGGTTGCAGAGACAATAGTGGATTGGTATCGCCGCCTCCCTTGAACTCCAACGGAAAACAGTATGGGCCTCGTCGAGATTGGATTGCTGTTCGCTGGGTTAATTCTTGGACCGTTCATTAACTTCGCGATCTATTCCTTTGCCTACTTCCCACGACCGATAAGCCCTTGGCAGTCGTTGCCACCAGGAATTATAGGTAGGAAAGGGCGAACCAAAATCCCTATTGTGGGCTGGTTGTTTAGAGGAGGAGAGAGCATCCACTTTGGTCGAGCATTTTGGCTCAGGCCTTTTTTGATTGAGTTAGCAACGCCGATCGCGCTCGTGTTCTTGTACCGCTACAGCATGACGGGTGCGTTCATGCCGCCAGGTTTGGTTGCGGTACCGTTAAGCACATTGCAACATCAGTTTATTGCGTTTGCCTTGCTCATTACGCTGATGACCATTGCCACGTTTATCGACTTTGACGAACGAACCATTCCTGACCTGGTCACGATTCCTGGGACGATTCTGGGGCTAGTAGGTTCCGTAGTTCTGCCCGATTGGAGGCTGCATGGTCTGCCGAGCCCCGTTTTCCCCGTTTTCCCCGTCTTGCTTGGGAACGCCGAGCCGATTCATGCCAATTCACCTGATCCGTGGAATCCACTTTGGAACGGCAATGTTGGACTTGGTTTTGGGCTTTTGTTTTGGAGTCTGTGGTGTTTTGGAATGGCGGACCGTCGTTGGATCACCCGTCGAGGCTCTAAGAAAGCGGTGGTCTATTTTTTTGAGGTGTTGCGGAGGAGCCCTAGCACGAAGATGTTGCTGGGGCTTTGGTTGGTTGGATTCCTATGTTTGAGTGTTGCGTATTGTGTGGTCGGCCCCTCGCGATGGGAATCGCTGCTTTCGTCACTCTTTGGAATTGGTCTGGGCGGGATGTTGGTCTGGGGCTTTCGTGTGGTGGCATGTTGGGCGATGGGGCAAGAGGCATTGGGCTTTGGTGACGTGACTTTGATGGCGATGATTGGTTCTTTCTTTGGCTGGCAAATCGTATGGCTAGGGTTCTTTCTCGCCCCATTTTTTGGAATGCTGATTGTGGTCTTTGTGTGGATCTTGACCCGTGATAACGCGTTTCCATTCGGGCCCTATTTGTGTGCGGCAACGCTGTACTGTATGCTTAACTGGGTCAATCTGTGGGCTTGGTGTTCCAATTTCTTTTTACCGCCCCAGTTTCTAATTCCGATTTTTTTGGGCCTGTTGATCACACTTGGAGCAATGCTCTGGATGATTCAAGCATTGAAGCAAAAAATGGGTATGGCGATTTCTCGTTGAGCCTCGAATGACTATTGCGAAAGAACCAGGTGGAGCCTTGAACCAGCAGCATAGTTTTATCCGAGTAACGATCTACTTCGGTTTGTTTGCAACGATTGCGGCGGGTTTAATTGGTTTGGGCAAACAGTCTTGGAACTTGCCTGTGTTAGTTGGTTTTTGTTCTATTCTGTCGATTGCATACACGGACCTACTGGGTTGGTTTTCATTGAATCGGTGGGTGGTCTATGTTGCCATGATCGCTGGAGCGGTAATTGCAATCGTTGATTTCCTCAGCGATTCCACTTCGAATCAAATTATCGAAGTCGGCAATCTGTTGGTCTACGTTCAATTGCCGCTCATGTTTCAAAAGAAATCAAAACGAGTCTTTGAACAGTGGGGTGTTTTCCTATTGCTGGAGTTAGTGGTCGGGGCGTTGGTCAATAACAACGTACTTTATGGTTTCTTGATGCTTCCCGTACTGGCAATCGGATGCGCTGCGATGCTGGCCCTTGCTCAGTTCGCGTCGCAATTGCGACATAACGAATCCATTTCCGAACTGACAACTTTTTGGGCAAGGCTGTTGCACTGGCTAGGAAAGGAACAGTTGGTAACCAAACGGAACTCGGGAGTCACACTCTCTGCCGTCGAATCCCCGGAGCTTAGCCGAACTAGGCTCAAGCCATTCTTTGCACCGTTGCGTTGGAGTAGAGGCATCATCCCTTTATCCTTTTCCGTTCTGCTTTTTTCGGTTGCCTACTTTTATTCGCTTCCAAGACTGAACATGGGAGCGTATGACGGAAACGTCAATGGAGCAGCCAGCGTCGGATTTAACGCGGAAATAGCGCTACGCAAGGTTGGGAACCTGCGTGAAGACGAGACTCCGGTTTTTCGCATGAGCATGCGAGACAACCGCAAAAAAACCGACTACAGACTTGAATCACCGCCTTACATTCGTGCGTCGGTTTCGCACAAGTACTTCGATGGACCTCGAATGGGAATGTGGCAACCTGGCGAAGCCGGATTGCTTCGCGATTTGCGGATTATGCGAGATCCTCCGTTCCACGCACAGATGAATGAAGCACTGGTAGACGAAAACGATTCTGTAACAGTTAGTATGATCGAGAAGGGGAGTCTGGGTGAGGTCGTTCCTACCATTGCACCTTTTTCTCAAAACCGAACGAAAAGTGATTTTAGCGTAATACGCCGAGACTGGCGGATGTTGGATACGCGTGAGTCCGTTCAATTGAAGAATCAGAAACGTCGATACTCATACTCTACCTACGCTTTTAAAAATGGAATCGAGAGTCCGCTGCTACCGGAACTAAAGGATTGTTTGCGAGACAAAGAAGCCCCCGCCCAAGGGATTCCATTTGGTACCTACCGTAGAGATGAATTGCTTGAATTCCCCGATTCGCTACAGGCGATCATTCCGTTCCGCGACAAAGTTCTGACCGCCGGTAAAGCGAACGATGCCAACCCATTCGCCAAGGCGTTATGTCTTGAGGAATATCTAGCTAGCGGCCGTGATTTTCAATACACCCTTTCGCTGACAGGCCCAACGGATCGAAACCTGGATCCGATTGTGGATTTTCTATTGAACAAGCGAAAAGGACACTGCCAATACTTCGCCTCTGCACTCACCATGCTTTTGAGATCCCTAGACATTCCATCACGACTCGTCGTAGGCTTTCGACCAGGTGATTATAACGAAATGGGGGAGTACTTTTTGGTTCAACAACGCCATGCGCATGTTTGGGTCGAAGCGTACTTTAGCGTCGAGGAACTGAATGCTCATTCTTTTCCAGTTCCAAGCTACATCAAACGGGGAGCATGGATGAGGTTGGATGCAACACCGCCAGGCGATGGTTCCAATGCGGGTGGGACCTTGCGAAAGCCGAGCGGACAGGCGCTAGGAATGATGGAAGAGCTTTGGTCGGAAATGATTATCAATATGGATCAATCCAAACAGAGCACGATCTTTTCTCTCTTTGGCGAATCGTCCGATGGTTCGTACACCGAAGCGTGGGCCAATTTAAAAAACTCGATCGAGCGACTCCGTAGCAATCAAGTTATCGGATTTTTGTTATCGCCGAGTCGTTGGTTTTCCTGGCAAGTTGCCCTAGGTGTTACCATCTTGGGGAGCTTCATCGTCGGAGTCTATCGGTTGTTGTTGTGGCGCTTTCCGAATTTTCTCCCGAAAATCACGTTTCGATCCTCGCGGTCAAAGTCGAACCTGTCCAGTGTCGACTTCTACAATCGGGCGGTTCGACTTTTGAGTCGAATGGGGCTTCATCGCGACACCAATCAGACGCAGCAAGAGTTTTTTCAATTTGCCTCAGAAAAACTCGGTGAGCAATCGATCGTGTTGGATGGAAAGCTGCTTTCCCGATTGTTTTATGAACGCCGTTTTGGCGGCGTAACCAAACTAAACAATTCGGATCAGTTGTCGGTGAATTCGGCTCTACAGTCATTGGAAGCCCAGATTGCCAAACGATAAAGGCCGGGGTAACTGGACATTGGAATACGACCCACCAAGCAAAATCCGGCCTGATATCTCTTGTGTTTGTGTTTCCTGGAGTAAAATTCGATTGGTCCCCAGAACGGTTTCGTTGCAGACTTAGGTTGAGAACAGAAATGAACAAATTGGTTTCAGCCGAAACAAGTGTCACCACGGAGAACTTGGATACAACTAAGAGTGTCGTACCAAGGAACGTAATGCGGTTGGGTTCGACAGAGAAAAAGTCCCTTCGTTTATGGCTTTTTATGGGCCTAATAGTGCCACTTTTTAGCATGAGTTCGTTTTTGGTTTTGCAAGGAAGGAGGCTTATCGAACAGCAGAGTTTGCTTTATTTTCCGTTAGCGATAGCCCTTGGGATTTGGCTTCTCGTTCGGACATGCGATTATCGCCCCGCTAGTATTGCCCGAGCAAGAATAGCTGTTTTTCTTGTGTGGTGTGGAATTGGGTTTTCGGTGTTGGGCACCTACCTCTATTCGCCTTGGATTGTTCAATTTGCCGCGGTTGTCGTCGCTTCAGCGTGGTCGCTGGCCGCCTTTGGAGGCTCCCATTGGACCCGGATAATCGCCATATGTTCTTTGTTTGCCATCTCCATTCCGCTGCCGAGCGGACAAGACATGCAGCTTAACTTTCGGCTTCAGGCTATCTCTATCTCGGCTTGCAGCGGATTTTTGGATGCAATTGGCGTCCCCCATATTGTTGAGGGCAATGTCCTACAAATTGCGGACACAAAAGTCCTAGGTTCCGAGGTTTGTGGAGGAGCGGACAGCATCTACGCGTTCACGGCAATCGGACTTGGTTTTATCGTTTTGCGTCGATGTTCGCTACTGGCTGGGCTAATGACTCTAGTCTCAATTCCCGTTTTCTTTGTGTTTGGAAATTTCGTTCGACTCTCGGTGATCGCGATCGGGATCGAAAAAATGGATAGTAATTTTACGACTGGCTTGGGATTTATCGCAGTAGCGATGATGGTTTCTATTTTATCCGTAGTAGCGTTGTTGCTGTGGTACGTTTCCATCGTTGCGATTTTAGAACCCATCTCCGTAGACAGGGAGCAAAATAAGCTATCGATGTTTTACCAGTGGCTAACCGCCTGGCCGCAAACGAACAAAGACATATTGCCCGCAGGACAAATGGAATCACAGTCTACCAACCCGTGGGGAAAAGCAACGACGTGGAGACCTAGTTTTGTCACGATGGTTATCCCTAGTCTCGTGTGCCTAATGGTTGGAACGATTTCGGCGTACGTCGTTTTCTTTACTGCCAACGACGTCGTCTTTACTGGTGTTAGCGATGAAAAAGCAGCCGGCTTTCCATCGCAGGAAGCATTTCCAGACCAATTTGGCAGTCTTCGAAAAATCAGTTTTACCTCGACTACGCAGACGACGACCGACCCCCGCGGTAGGTATTCGCACGCATGGAAGTTCGACGATCGCGGAAATCAGGTTTTTGCCGCATTGGTTTTTCCCTTTCCTCGGTGGCATCCACTCTGGACCGGGTACCAGGCCGCAGGCTGGAAAATCATTGAAATCAATCCGGTTACCATCCCTAATGATGCCGAAAAATGGACTGTCGAGGAATTCAAAATGCAAAACCAATACGGATTGTTCGGATACGTCTGGTATGCATTTTTTGACGAAAATGGAATTCCTGTCGAACGACCAATCGAAGTGAATCCGTCGACCCGAGTCAATATCTTTGCGAGACTCCAAAACAAGCATCGAGTGGAATTGCCGAAGTCCTACCGTGTCCAAGTGCTATTCGAATCGGGGCGAGAACTTACCGAGCCTGAAATCGAACGCAATCGAACGCTCTTCTTTGAACTCTTTGAACGCATTCGACAACAGAGTGATAGTGCCCTCAAGAATGCAAAGTAGGTTAGACCGTGTTTTTTAAGAAAAAGTTGGAAGGCGAACCTGACAATAATCAACGAGAAATCCGACGTGCCACAAACTGGTTCCGGTGGATTTGGTTCTCGCCAGTTGATTTAGCTGGCGAGTTTTTGGATTGGTTTACTTCTTGGCGGCGAACACGTCGATGGCTGTCCGTTTTTGCAATCCTCCCAGTGCTATTGATTGTTCTTGTTTTAGGTTCGATCGTCGCCGTTGGGAGACTGTCGGATAGTCATGCCAAGGTAGAGTGGTATGCGGATCTCGCAAATAAGGAGATTGCGTTAGCAAATGCTCCGAAAACCCATTCGGAGACGGTAAACAATGCCAAGACCGAGGAAACGGCAAAGCGACTACCAGCAGTGGTCGACATGCTCTTTCGACGTGTGTTGCAACTCAATCAAAACAATAAAATCGCCAGATACTACGTGGCCGATCAGATGTCCCGTTTTGGTAGTCGAGGTAGTGCTCGACAAATCATGGAGAGTTTGGCCCCTTTGAAAGGCAATGGCCATCCGAAAGCGCATACATGGTTAGCGGCGGACCTCATCGACAGAGGGCAGCGGGGGGAACCGATCCATATAGAAACGCTCAAGTTTCATCTCAAACGCGGGACCTCGGGCGACGACGTACCGCCTGTCCTCCTCCTCGTGTACTCGCAATTGCTACAGCAAGAAAACAAGATAGCTGAATCCCAAGAGTTCTTAAAACGGGCCGCTCAATTTGATCCCAAACTGCTCCTGAATTCCATTGCTGTCTACACCCAAAATGGACTCCCAGCCCAAGCCCGAGCGACAGCCGATTTACTGGTCGGAAAAGTGACTGACAAGACAGGCCAAACGAGCGATGAAAACATCGTAACTGCAGCCCAAGCATATGTGCTCACCAATAGAATCGACAACGCGCTAGAAGTCCTAAAAGCAGGCTACAAGCGATTGCCGCAATCACCTAAATTGAGTCGCGCACTTTCGGACGCCTTTCGCCTAAAGTTCCTCGCGAGTTCTGCAAGATTAAACAACCAAGTTCAAATTAATTTGGAATTCCTGGACTTGGCTATCGCGATCGATCCTACCAACATCCTGATTCAAGAAGAACTCAGCGCCTTGGCTCAATTGGGAATCTCGCAAAACGAAGCAACTGTCGAAGCGCTTCGCGTACGGATTGCCACTTTGGGAACTTCGTTCGTGGCACGCTTACTACTGGCTGAGTCATCGTTACGGCGGGGCGAGCTTGCAAGCGCTATCAACGACTATGAAGTCGTTCTGGCCGAATTGCCACGAATGACCCTTGTGCTCAACAACCTCGCCATGCTGTACACTCAAGCGGTACCACCAAGATTGGATAGATCCCTTGAGTTGATTGACCGTGCAATCGAAATTTCGCCAGCGGTTTCGGAGTTCCACGATTCGAGAGGGGATGTACTAGCCGCTCTTAAACGAAAAGACGACTCGGTAGCCAGCTACTTGGTCGCTCTGTCAAGCTCTCCACAACGGATCGGAACGCGGGAAAAGTTGATTGCGCTATATGAAGAACTCGGGCAGACGGAACAAGCCCAGATTCAGCGGGATTTGTTAGCAAAAGTTCAACAAGCGTTGGAGGAGCAACGTTCCAAAACGCAAGCCGCGAGTGGCGAGAAAGAACCATCGATGAAACCTGCCGAACCGACGGACGAATTAGCACCGGTCCAAGAGGAAACGGCACCACCTCAAATAGTCACCGGCGGTACTGATCGATGAACGGACGGGACCGTGCCTCAGTGGCTAACTTATTCATCACGATTTACTTTCTTTCCAGTTCCGATGTCCGTTTCGGGCATCGCACGGAGCATGAATGAATCAAACATTGGGACGGTGAAGTCAACTTCGCCATAGGCAGGACTGTAAATCATTCCTTTTTGAATGAGACTTGCTCGTCTAGGACCAAGACTCGTGACCTTGGTCTTCATTATTTCGGACACGTCTCCCATCGGATACGGGCCAGGGCCGAGCCGATGAAAATACAAGCCCGACGCGTAAGCGAGGGGCCGGAATCATCCCTCGCTTACGCGTCGGGCTTGTTTTGACGCCGTTAGTTCAACTATTGGCTGCGATTTCATCAGGCTAGGCCAGGGGCGATCAAGACGTCAAGCTCTCCCACGGTCTGAGCACGCTCGATGGACTCGCTGTCCCGATCGTCCGATTCGCCATTAGAAAGGTACTATGAAAGACTGGACTCAGCGGCCATAGCACGACATTTTGTCGCTTTCGAAACGATTGCAAGATTATCCCTACTCCTCCTGGTACATGAGTGATCACGACCGCAATGGACGCCAGCAAGAATACGCATACAAACTGAGAGAACGATACTCCAATCTCGCTCGGAAGGAGCGAGTACAGCGTGGCCGACGCGATCAGGAAATCGCTTGCTGCAACGGAGATCTGAGTCAATATCATTTTTGGGCTAGGTAATGAGAACACTTTGCAGCCTAGCCGTAATGGGCGAGGCGAAAACATAGTCGCTGCGAAGTAGACAGCCGCAACTCCAAGAAGTACCCAGCCCAGACCAAACAGCGTAGCGAATGGCAAATGCAGTTTGCTGGGAATCGCGATGGGGGAAAAGTTAAAGGCCAAGCCTGCCAAGGCGAACTCGCCAACCCAAAACGTAATGCCGAGCGTGACGGTCCGCAGATTGCTTGGAATGAATGTGACATTCCGCATTTGCACGCTTGAGTGTCTATTTGTCCACGGGTTCCAAAGCAAGTCACCCCCCTCCTTTCCAATCTAGCAGAAGTTAATGATGAACAGTCCACCCAAGTCAATTGCGAAGCAACTTTTCCGCGCGGAGTGGGGTCAATTGTCTCCGATGGAAAAGGAAGTTATTGAAAGCGCGCTACATAGAATGAGTCTCCCTCGAGACCCAAACAAAGAGTTCTACGATCGAAGAACGACTGGGGAGCGAGCCTCGGATGCTATCGCCAAGCTTGGCGGTTCGTGGACGTTCATTCTTTTGTTTGGCGTTTGGCTAGTCTTCTGGGCCGTACTCAACACGGAGATCTTGGGACCAATCAATAGGGCGTTCGATCCATACCCTTACATCTTTTTGAATCTTGTTTTATCCATGATTGCGGCGATCCAAGCACCCATCTTAATGATGTCACAAAATCGCGAAGCGTCACGTGACCGGCTCGATGCAGAGATAGATCACCAAGTGAATGTGCGTGCCGAAATTGCCATTCGGCAATTGGATGAACGAATTCGTAGCATCGAAGAGATCCTGCTTGCAAGGCTGCCCGAAAAAGGCGTGTTTGGCGAACCAAGTCAAGAAAATGAGGTCAGAACAACCGACAACACTATTCCAAAGGGGTAGCTTTACTCTTCGCCTTCCTTTCAACAAGAGAGCTTGCCGATGCCGCTCACTACTGCTGTTCAGGTTTAATGTAGTTGATTGAAAGCATTGTTACCGACCGGAAGCGTGACAGGAACAACGGTGAATGGCGGGGGGGCAAGTGGCGAGACTGTTTCCTGAGGAAATGTGACTACTGAGTTCGCTGAGTTGTAGCTTCGCACCATCCCGCCGCCGAGAGCTTGGTAGGCGTTGACGATGGCAGTCAGTTGCTGCTTTTTGGTTTCGATAGTGACGATTTTCGCGTCCTGTAGGTCGCGTTGCGCCAAAAGTACTTCGACGTATTCGGCACGTGCGTTCTGAAAAAGCTTGGTGGCAGAGTCAACCGAGGCCTCGAGCGATTCCAACTGCTGCTTCTTGATCTCGATGCTCTGGCCGTACTTCTCCACCTTGCTCATGTAGTTCATGACCTCGGTGAAAGCGTTCAAGACAGTACGTTGGTAGTTGTACACAGCTTGCAATTGCTCGGCATTCGCAGTCATGTAGGCGGCCTTGATCGCAGCCCTATTGATCAATGGAGCTACAACGTCCCCGACAGCATTGTAAACCAAGGAAGTTGGGGTCGAGAACAGAAACCCGGAATTGAACGCCCGATAACCTACGCCAGCGCTAATGTTCAGCGAGGGATAGAAGTTCGCTCGGGCGACTTGAACCTCGAGTCCTGCGGCTGCTAGCTCGCGCTCTGCTTGACGGATGTCGCTACGGTTTTGAAGCAACTGCGCGGGGACTCCGGCGCTCAGCGAGTGCAAATTTAGATTGATGAAGTCGACTGCCGGACGCTCAATGGGCTGAGGGAAGCGACCGGCGAGGAAATTGATTCTGTTTTCGGCCTCCACGATCTCCTGCGCAATGACCAGCTTTTCGCTTTGGTTCTTGCGAACTTCGGCTAGGAAACGCTGGACGGCGAGCTCGGTGCCGCGGCCCGCTTCCTTCTTTGCCTTGGCAACCTCGAGGCTCTTCTCCTGGAGCTCGATGGTTTTGTCCAGCGTCTGAAGTTGTTTGTCGAGCGCCAAAAGGTCGTAGTATTCCTCAGCAATATCGGCTATCAGACGGGTTATGACGTAGTTCCGCCCATCGTTAGTGCCCAAGTAACGTAGGGCTGCCGCGCTACGAGCGTTCCGTAGCTTCTTCCAGATGTCAATCTCCCAGGATACGTTCGTTCCGACCAGGAAATCAGGCAGCGGATCGGGAAATGATTTGCCGTTAGCCAAAAGGTTGCTCTCGACCGCTCCCTCACGGGTGAATTCGCCGGACTTCTCAGTTCCAGCACGCGCACCGAAAAAGACGAATGGAAAATAAGCACCTCGACGGGCTAAGACCTCGTTGTTGGCGATCCGGATGTCCTGAGATAGGATCTTTAGCTCCAGGTTATCGACCAGTGCTTGGTCGACCAGGATTGTAAGCATTGGATCATTGAAAAACTCATGCATCTCGACGCAAGCAGAATTTTCCCAATTTACCTCACCATTGAAGGTTTCCGGAAGCGGCTTTGCTCGGTCCGGGCGACAAAGCTCGGGAATTTTACATCCTGGGTTGCCGATTAGGACCCCTGAAAAGACCACAGTTGCAAGTGCGCGTCCTCGAAACTTTTTTCTTGCTTCCGTCATTGAAGTATTCTTCCGTCTATTCCCTGACTTTTTGAACCAGAATCATCCCTTCCTGGTCGCTCTCACATCTATCTTCGTCTGACTGGAAATGCGCTCTTTATGGTTTGTACTGCGAAGTTAGAAGATGCCACGAAGTCCGATTAATCCGGCGAGTACTAGCCTAAAGCATCGCAGCCAATAGTTGAACTAACGGCTTCAATACAAGCCCGACGCGCAAGCGAGGGATGGATCCGACCCCTCGCTTGCGCGTCGGGCTTGTGTTTTCATCAGGCCACCTCAATGCTCACCCACAGTTGCTTCTGCATCGTGCTCGAAACGCTCACTAAGCGGTTGATCCGTCTCATCCTTGAGAAGTTTCCTCCCGTCGGCCATTTTGGCGAAGAGGTAATAAAGTCCCGGAATCACGAGGACCCCGATCACAGTTCCCATGAGCATGCCGCCGACGGCGGTGGTGCCGATGGTACGGTTTCCGATCGCACCTGGGCCCGTCGCGCGGACCAGCGGAACCATACCGGCGATAAAGGCGAAGGATGTCATC
>JANPNA010000350.1:0-22405 GCA_031427235.1 Pirellula sp. | reverse complement strand
TTCAACCACCTTGCGATACGTATCGACGGAAAGTCGAACGTCGAATTGTTCGGCCAGTTGCTCGATCGCTGGTTGTTGTGGCAAGTCCGCAGCCAACCGACCGAGCTTATGAGCCAACGCAGGGCTCACTCGATCATCAATGAGCCCCAATCGTGTCTCGATGGAACGAGAATCTCTTTTAATGGGATGAAAGGTACGGTACTCCCATTGAATAGGATGGGGTAGCGAAGAGGCTTCGATTTTGTTGAGCGCGAATTGAAGAAAGCCACTGACAAGTCAAAGGACGCATGGAAGAAAGTCATTGACAAGATTCAAGACGACACCGAGAAGGCTGCTGATGATGGCAAGCTGAAGACCCTCGAAGACCATGCGAGACATTGGGAAATGATTTCCAACGCTCTCGATCCCAACCCGTAAATAACCAGTTTGTTCCCCATTTTGAAAGATGCTATGACAGCCACCCCTACACCTGAGTTTGAGTTCCCAGTACTTCCAACCATTGCGAACCTTGAGGCACAATTGTCTACCCAACGCTCACTGATTGCTGGCATGCCTCTTGGTCCTGCACGCACGATAGCAGTGGCCGAAGAAAACCGGTTGATTGGATTACGAAATGCAAAAGCTGCTGCGGTCGCCGCTCAAGAAGCGGTTGTTGCTCCTTTGAAGGCAGCCCGAGATGCAGCGGCAGCGACAAAAGCATCCAAGGCTGCTGGGGTTACTGCTGCACGTACTGCTCTCAGTGCTCTCAATGCAGTGATCGCTGCACTTATTGCAAGTGTCAACGCCCTCCTGGCTCTAATCGCAGACATGAATTCAGCGATTGCTGCCATACCATCAGGACCATGCACTGAGGCGCGAAAGGCTTCGTTACGAGCAGTACTAGCCAAGATAGGTATCGCTACCTCAGCAGGCGGTGGCATCCTGAACCCGTAGTCGATCCACCATGTGTGGAGACGATTTCCGAGAAGATTAGCAAATGGGGACACACATCAATGAGGACACACCGGACACACGACTTTTTGACTCGGCGATTTTGCTGGCTTTTGGCTCCCCCCGAAAAAATGGCGTGTCCCCCGGATTTCGTTCCCCCCGGATTTCGTTCCCAAGCAGCCGCAATCGTCTGCCCGGACTTTTGCTCACGCTGAAGGCGTTATACAACAAAGCCCAGGGTCGCGGCGCACCCTGGGTTCGCAACGAACGCAATGCCACCAACCTCAACGGGGTTGAACATGCGTCGAACGGGATGAACCCCCGACATGCGGGACATAGTCCGCGGGATATGGCGATCCATGTTGTCGGACCCCGTTGGGGTCAAGCGCACCGCTTGGCGGTGGACCCAGGGTGCGCCGCCTTCGCGGCGACCCTGGGCTTTGTTGTTAAACCGTTTCACGGTGATAAACACAGGTGCGCCGCCTTCGCGGCGACCGCTTTGCCCTCGCATGCCATCGTGTTGCAGCGTGACAACAGAACCCATACAATGCGCAAGACATTACTCGTCGTACTGAGATCCTGAACGACCAAAACAAGGTCGATTCAGAGCTAACAAACCCGTAAAAAATCAGAACAAAGCGATGGAGCTAAGGCCCTCGGACAATGAAGAGACGCGCGATGAACGCCTTGGCACATTCTCTTTGTGCCTACCTCTGCTCGCGAAACAACGACATTCGGGGCTATTGGGGAATCGGCGTGCTCTGTGCTTTCGCCAAACGAGAGCGAAAACCTAAGTTCAGCTTCAAGATATACGCGGGCGAGTTGCTGCGAATTTACAGCTGCGAAATCACGAACTCGAATGTCCTCACAGACAAACTTGTGAAGTTTAACTTGGACTCGATCGAAGGACGGCTTTCCTTCTTCGAGGACGGCCGGTATCCGCATGGCGCTGAGAAGTACACGTGCGGCATATCGATCGCAATTACTCAAAACGGTCGCACCGGATTGAGCTTGAGTCATGTAGAATGTTGGCCACACGATGAATCCCGTGAACGGCGTCGGGCCGGCATTGGCTGACACTGGCTCGATGTCCAAAACGATGCATCGACCGACAAGAGCGGGCCTAACAATCCATATCGGGATAGGGGCTCGGATTGCTCCGGGGCCCCTCCCACACCACCCGGCATGCGGGTCCGCACCGGGCGATTCCATTTCTAGGAGCGAGTCTCATTGGCTTTGTCGAGGAACTACCTGGTGCCAATACTCTGCGAGTCCCACAATGTCGAACGATGAAAATCATCTAGGAAACGTAATAGCCGGAACTTTTTTTGGTGCTCTGGCTGGTGGAGGACTCGGACTTGGTGCGTGCATGTTCCTTTTCGACGATCCCCCCTTCTTTACCGGCGATACCGTTTTGATTGGGGCGATTGTCTGCAGCCTTCTAGGGTTCTTTTTGGGTGCAGGCTTCATTGAATGGTTGAAGGAAAACTGGTTGGGATTCTGGTTGTAGCAGCTTCTCACAGACGCGTGGTACGCTTTACCCGATAGACGAATCAGCATGACGGACCTACAGCCAAACGACTAACAAGACGTCTTAACCGCTGCCATTGGTAGCTAACTATACTTCCTAACTTTCATTTTGCCCCTCGTGATCTTTGCCTATCCTGTCATCATTCGATGGCGACATACCGCATGGCAGGTCGACACTTACATTTGGCGAGGTATCGACCTAATACCTCGCCAAATGGTGATTTTCAGGAATGGATTTGGCGATGGAAGTTTGGTGTTCTCAGCCAAATCGTCATCCGGAGCGGTCCCAAAGGAGACAGAGGGAGCAAACTTCCATCATGGTAAAAAGGGAGCAAGTCATCGGGAGCGTAGCCGAAAAGCGGGTGTAGGATATCGTGGTGGCTTCCAAGGATCCGGAACTGGTCGCCGTTTACGGGCGGCGTCGCGTGGGAAAAACGTACCTCATACGCGAGTACTTGAAAAGAGCCGTCAAAAGTCTTTGATTAGGCTCCGCCCGACTTGTGATCGACGCAGCGTATTTAGCGTCGAAGATTGAAATATGACAACAAACAGAACCAAAATAAAAAAACCATGACGATACACGCTAGCCAAATCTTAAACGCGATTGCAACACCCTTGTTCTTTCCTACGTCGAGCTGATTCCCGACTCGCTCACTGGTAGCAATGGCCAACACGAAAATAACAATGGGCATCGCGAGCACTACAAAATGAATCGCAAATAAGGTGATTCCGATAACGGTCCAGCCAACGGCTCCCCAACGGAGCAATGCAAATGGGATCGCAACGGCAGTGGTGATCCACAACAAATGGCGAATTCGGATTTGCATCAGAGACGATTCTCAAACATGACGTCTCTCGTTGCATACTTCGCAATTCGGATTCCTGTGGATCTTGCGGCGCGTGAACGTCATCATGGACAGATCCATCGCCAGCATGCTGCCAGAGAGCGTTTCACCCACTCCTGTGATCAGTTTGATCACCTCCATGGCGGCCATGCATCCGACGGTCCCGGCAACCGCCCCAAAGACAGGAAACTCTCGGCGCCAAGCGGTCGGCTCAATCGGTGACAAGCATGCAAGGCACGGCGTTATCCCAGGCAAAAGCGTTGTTAGACTCCCTTCAAACTCATACATGGCGCATTCCACCATCGGCTTGCCTTGATGGACAATGGCACGATTCATCGCAAATCGCTCTGCAAACAAGGGAGCACAGTCGACGACGATGTCCGCTTTGCTTATCAAGGCTTGAGCATTGGCTTCACTCACATTCTCGTCGAATGTCTCGACAATCAGTCGTGGATTGAGGGCCAACAATCGAGCCTTGGCGGTGTCGACGCGCGATTGACCGACCCGATCATAGGTCATCAGCAGTTGCCGATTCAAATCGCTGTGCTTGATAGGGCCTGCATGCGCAAGAATGATCTTGCCAACTCCAGCCGCGGCCAACTGGAGTGCAACGGTTCCACCAACCCCGCCGACGCGCGAAATCAATACGCTGGCCGCCTTGAGTTTGCGTTGGCCCGTTTCGCCAAACCCATCCGCCCACATTTGCCACTCGTAAATGGAGCGATCCATCGCATCCAATGTAGGAAGACCGTCCAAGTCATCACGTCCAGGCTTGCTCTCCGACATTGCTAACCTCCCGCAATCAGAGTCGTAAGGGTCAATTCCGATCCATCGTGCAGTACCAACAACTGCTCCTTAGATACAAGATCATCGTTCAAAAAAACGAGGATGGACGAACGTAGCGACTGCTGGTCATCCAGCAAAGTCGTGCGAAGCTGTTCCGTTCCAACCTCGGCAACCCGTTGGACAATCTGCTGCAATGTAGCAGAGGCATCGACGTCCACCGAAATTCGATTGCAGCCTGCTAACCGTCGCACTTGTGAGTCAAATCGCACATGAACTAACACTTGATTGCTCCCTCCCTCATGATAGAACTCCATTCTTCATGTAAACAACCCGGTCCGCTAGTTGAGCTGCCCGCGAATCGTGAGTCACTAACAAAACAGCCCCTCCGGCGTTGGAAAAACGCCGAAGTTCTTGCAAGACGATTTGCGCATTGGATTCGTCGAGGCTACCGCTGGGTTCATCCGCGAGAACGAGTTTGGGATCATTCAGCAACGCCCTAGCTATGCAACATCGTTGACGTTCTCCGACACTCAATTGCGATGGATAATGACGACTGCGACCGGTCAAGCCAAATTGATCTAGCAACTGCTCCACTTTCGAATTCGTCATTCGTTTCGAAGCGGGCAGACCGAGCGACGCTGCTTGAACATTTTCGGAAACATTCAAGTAGGGCACTAGATGAAACTGTTGAAAAACAAAGCCGATATGTTTCGCTCGAAAGGCAGCACTCTCATTGGCGGGCATGGCGTAGGGGCTCTCACCTAGGATGGAGACTTTTCCAGCATCCGGGGCAAGCATCGTTCCCGCCGTGAACAAAAGCGTCGATTTTCCGCTTCCGCTGGGGCCCTGAACCGCCACAAAGTCCCCTTCGTTTAAGCTCAATGAAACCTGGCATAGCGCCTGGACCTTGGTCGAATTCGTCGAATAGACTTTGTTAAGTCCCTCCAAACATAACAGCATCCCCTATTCCCCTTGCAGTACGATAGCGGCATCTTGTCGGATCGCTTGGAAAGCGGCCAGCCAACTCGCTACCACCGTCAAGAGTATCATCAAAACTGGAATCCCGGCGGCCGTCGATGTCAGCGATGCAGTTGTCCAAATCTCGATCAACGAAACCGAGGGCTGCATTTGAAAGATTCTTGTTGCAATGATTGCGATGCCAACAGCAACTCCGATGAGACCACCTAACGCGCCTACCAGTATTGCCTTGCCAAGGAACGCCCCCAAGATACTGGAAGATCCAAGTCCGAGAGCCCGCATCAAACCAATTTCTGATTTGCGTTGACGAAAGTTATGAAAGGCCAATGCAGCCACGATGCAGCAGCTCAGCACAAGGACGGTTGGCTCAAGTACATTGTTCAACGACTGTTGCTGTTGTAGTATCGTCGTTCTCCGTTGACGTTCTCTGTCTAAGGTTGCTTTCCCCTCGGATTTGGCCATCGCCAGAGCTTCCTCGGCCGATCGTTTGGACTCGGAGCGTGCCTCCGCCCTTGTAAGTGCTTGGCTGTACCGCTCAATGACCTGGGTACCGGGCAATATCTCTGCAATCTCGCGTCGGATGTCCGAGATGCGGTCGCCCGCGCACTCGCATTCCAATGCAAGAATTGCGTGGATTAGATTCTGCATCCCCAGCATTTCCTGAGCCGTTGCGAGATCGATCCAAAGGGACATGTCATCGATGGAACCTCGTTCGGGTTGGATCTTCGAGATGCTGAATTCGCGTCCAAGCAGAGTCACCGTTTGCCCCAACTCCAATTTAAGTTTCTGCTGGATGATTGAGCCAACAACCATTTGGCCCGGAGCGACGGCGTCCAACATGGGCTGCTTCAGTGCCCGGTGCATGATCGGGATTTCGCCGCGTGTGCCGTTGACAACTACGTCCATTTCTTGCTCGGCCCAACGGACGCGTTTGGTAACACTCGGCAAAAGATGGTTCACGGTGACGATGTTCGAATTCGATAATTTTTCAGCATAACTGTAGGGCATGGTCTCAGAGATACTGCCATCCAGGTGCAAAGCAGCAACATCGACATCTTTCGGTAAGATCAAGATGTTGAACCCGAGGGTCAGCATCTGCTTGCGAACCGTATCCTGAAGCTTAGCACCGGCCGTTGCTACAAGCTCTTCGTGCATTTGGATGGACTTCTCTGTCTCTTCTTGTTTTTGTTGGAGAAAATCGTTGGTCAGTCGTTGATCCACACGCAACAAGGCTTCGGAACCGAAAATCATGGCTGCCGCTGCCGCCACCGCCAATGTGGCCAAAAGAAAACTCCATTTGCGAAAACGAACCTCGCGGAGGATAAGACCGAGCAAGGTGAGCGGACTGGGACTGGCGTTCGGCATAATTTCCTTTGAGCGCTAAGATTTGAGACCGAACAAAAATATCAAACCAATCGTGATGCAAGCAACGATCGCTGCTAACACGCCAAGCGTTATCAACGGAAACGACGGAGAGTTTGGCAATTCCACTCGAGCTACGGAATGGACGGATTCCTCCTCTTTTTTTGGTTCCGTGATTTGAATGTTTTCGTCCCAATCGAACGCGACCAATAAATCGACCCCTGGGTTTTCCGCCTTGACCGTGCATTGGCAGGCACCCGCCAAAAATCGGCTGGCCTCCTCGATCATGCCTGTCGAAATTCCGTCCCCCAGCAATGCATACAAAACGCGACCTCGACCGAATACCGGAAACGCCATTGGCGTTCCTTTGTCAAACTCCTCGCGAAGGTCCGATTCGTGGGAAAGCAGCATGGATACGAAGGCCGCTTCCGCAGGATCGTCGCGAGAAAGTCGATGGGCAGAAAACTTGATCTTGAGTTCTTCGGGACTCTTCGGCAGATCCTTCAAGTCGGCTGGGTCGATGGCGGGCAGCTTGATCACGCTTTCGAGCCTTTTCAATTCCGAATCAAGCTTGAAGAACTTCGCGTCATCTACGACCTGGTCGCCTGATTCCAAATACACCCAAGAGACCGAATCCTGGTCGACGAGCCCTTTGCATATCTTTTGACGCAGTGGGCTAGTAAGCAAGCGACCGATCGCTTCCTGGGTGAAGGGACCATCCCATGCTACCGGCGATGCGCTATCCACTTTCTTCCCCATTTCCACCACCAACCAAGCAGAATCGCGATTCCTATATGGCTGAACGATTGCCTCGGATTCGTCGGGTATTGACTTGGAACCTTCGCTGACCTTCACTCGAATATTGGCGGTTCTCCCCAACTCCTTCAGTTCCTTGAGCGAGGCCATTTGGCTATCGTTCAGCGGAGTGGAGGAGACAATATGAACCGTGAACGCTTCTGGTTTCCAGTGCTCCAGTGCGTATCGGAATACTGGGATCGAGCAACATAGTGCCATGGATGCAAAGATTGCTAAGAATGCGACGCTGAGACATAGTCGCACGATGATTCTTGAATAAAAACGAACGCTGCTCGGCAAATGCCCATACCTGGTTGATCGGGAGGGTGAGGCTCCTGTCGAACCAATGCGGTGCCAGCTCGGCAGGAGCCTCGCCCTCCCGTTGTTGTTCCATCGAGCATGGATAGCGTGCCACTCGTTAAGGCCTTGGAAGCCGAACCAATCTGGTTTTCGAAACTTTTTCATGTTTGTTTGCTATTCATCGAGCTTCGTGATTTCTACTCCCGACAGGACTGGGAGTCCGGAGATCGGCTTAAAGTTCAGTTCCAAGATTTCGCCGAGCATAACTCGTTCTAGAGTTCTGACAAGTTCTTGACACTTCGATGGATCGAGTTCGATTTCGGTGGATGCGGTATCATCTTGTACGGAAACCGAGAATTGGCGGATTGAGCTTCCGATACTCTTAGGCAATCCGAAGTACAGTTTAACACGGTATGGGCTTCGTGCCACGTTGGGATTTGGCAGGATCCTGACTTCTTCGGTATCCACAAACAACTTGGCGGCTCCCTCCTTGCCAGCGGTGAAGGCGGTCGCGATCCTCTTGCCATTGCCGCGAATGAGCAACGCGATGGCATTTCCCGGTTTCCATTCGGGATGCTGGACGACTTCCTTAATCAAAGACGCCAAGTTCGGTGTTCGCTGCAATTCTCCACGTTCGTCCGCTTTCGTCCATGGAGCTGTCTTCCAAGTTACGCTTTGGGTTGACCTAACACGAGACGAAATGTTCTTTTTGGTTGTGTCGAATGGGGAGGCCGATCCAACCATTTCGGCGTGAATTTCCAATTCGGTTTCTTCCTCGTTGGCAGCATGGGCTGTGAACTGCACATAAGCCGATCGGATCTCGCTCTTAGAGGCTATGTTGACCAAATCGAAACGCAGTCCTACGATTTGCTTGGAGGCATCCTGTACCAACTCAAGATCGCTGCTGGACGTATTTGTCACTCCATCAGCCCCTTCCTCCGCATCGTCCGTCGCGTCGATGATTGGAATGCCTGTGCTCAGTTTGTATGGACTCACCGGCTTCAACCACACTCGCAAGCCCGAGAGCCCTTGTACGCCCGATGCGGATATCCAAGGGGTCTTGGTCCCAGGCATGGTGGCTGGATGGTCTTGAAAGGTGGTGTACGGACCGTGGAGTTCGATTCCAAAACTAGGTGAATCCCCTGCCACGACAGGGAACTCGATCCAAGATACTCCATCGGCATCGCGTCGGTCACCGGGCGCTCCCAAATTGATCCCAAGTTGCATTAAGCGATCGGACTTCTGCTGGACAATAGCGGCGTTGTCAATCGACCAAGTCTCAAGTTCCGGCATGTGCACCAAGCCGATGGAGGTCTGATTTTGGTAGGAACAGCTACAGGTGCGAGTCATATCGGGCGCGTTGAGAATCCCGTTGGCAGCCACGAGGTTCGACGTACAGCCCGATCGAAAACCGCCAAGGTTTCCTGTCCCGCTCTCGGTCTGTAAATCGTAGTAACTGGCTGCTCCCGACCGAAAGGTCAGGAAGTTTTCGCACGCGGAAATCGTATTGCAACCGTAAGCTCGCGTGATCTTCCACGGTTGCAATCGCCCGGAGACCGGATTCTTTACCATCTTTTGCGAGCCGTCTCGCAGATAGAATGCGCCCGCCGATTCGGTGTTCGAGTTGGCGTTCGAAATGATGAGATCATTGTGCAAAATACAGGGACCCGAATAGGCCAGAGAAGGCTTCGACCATACCACTGAACCATCTGTTGCGCGATAGACGGTCATGCCTTGCCCAACTTCCGTAGCCAAACGGTCGCTAGCGGCCGCGCTGGCTTGCAACAGCATGTCGTGGGCTGGTGAATACCCCAACCAAGTGCCAAAGATGCCTTCGTTGACTTCCCATTGCTTGTTTCCGGTCAGCGCGTCAATCGCAATAATGCGATACGTCTTCGGCAGTTCGCGCCCTCGACGTTTTAAAAGATCTTCGACAGTCTTGGGATTGCGATCGAGGGCGTAGACTTTGCCATTGCCTGCCACGATTCCGTTGTGCCAAAAACTGTGCAATGCATCGACTTGCCACAATTGTTCACCCGTGTGACGATTGAATCCCACGATCGACATGCTAGCCGCTCGATCCAAGCTCTTGGTTCCAAAGCCCGCCTTGGCTTTTGCCAGCGCGGCGTCCACTTCATCGGCTTTGAGATCAAGCCGCGACCGGTACTTCGCGAAACCAACACCGCCGATCAAAACGTCGTTGTAGACACCAATGTATCCCCACTCCTGCGGACCTTCTGCGTCCTTTTGTGGCAGCGTTATGTCTTGAACGTGTTCGCCTGTCGCGGTATTGAGAACTTTGCACAAGTTTCCTTCCACAATGTAAATAAAATCTTCGGTCACCACGTAGTTCGTGCCACGTCCGTTGGCGCCCGGAATATGCACTTGGTTATACGCTGGATCGAGAGGAGTATCGGCATAGGTTGAGTCATAGAAGACATCAAACGTACCGAGATTCTCAAAGGCTCTGTGCCACAGAACTCGGCCCGTGTACACATCGCGAGCGGTTAGGGAGTTCATGCCTTGGAGAATGAGACGTCCGCCGACCACTTGTTCGGGCGGACCGTGACCGTGTCGAGGAAGGACATCGACATTGCTATTCCCACCAAACCACAATACACCTAACGGCAATTTGACCAATCGATCATCCGACTTAATCGTGTTGGCAATGTTGCCATATTGATGTGTCCAATCCGCAGAGCCCGGCAATGGGCCAACACGCGTAACGACGATGCTGTTTGGCGTGCGTTTGATTTCCGCTTGTTCCAGTTGGATGGCATTCACGTCCGCTAAAATCTTGTCCAGATTGTCTGGCGATGAATGCAACTGCAGGACGCCTCCGTAAGGTCTTACCGAGTTATAGATTTGACGGATGCATTTTGGATCCTGAACGACGGCTTGCGAAAGCCCCTGGCTAACGAAAATCATATTGGCAATGTAAGGTGGCGCACGGAACTCAAGCGGTTTTGCAACATGGGCCGTCCCGCGACTCCCGTACCACTGATGCGCATCCCAATTGCGTCGCAGTTGATCGACACGCTTCGCGTCCTCGTCGACGACAATCAATTGCTCAAAACAAGCGGACTCTACAATGGCATGCAGGGTATTTCGAGCATTCGCATCTTCCATCCCAAACCAAATTGCATAGCCCGACGCGTCACCGTGCGAAAGCAACTCCTTGGCCTTGGTGCGGGCCGCAACTTCCGCGATTGCCGTTGTCGATGGATTGGAGGCGGCAGCCAAATCCGATTGTGACTTCGTTGGATTTAGTCCAGCGTCCCCCAGGACAAAAACGTTGCCTTCCATGGAAACAGCCACGAGCTTGCCGTTGCCAGCGATGAGGCGTTCGATCTGTCCGTCGATTGGCAACGACCAAAGCGTCTGAGGTACAGCATCTTGGATTGGCAAACGAATGGCCGTTAGCAAACTCTTTTTCTCCGTGGTGTTAGGCAAAGGTCCGGCAGCATAAAGTACGCCACCCGCCAGAATGAGATCTCCTCGTCCGTCGCCCGGAACATCCCAGAGCTTGGTGCCGTCTGGTTTCCATGCGCAGATTTTGGCAATTTCCTTTTCCATTTCCGCTGAGTAAAGCACATCCCCTGCCAGGACAGGTTCGTTAGGCATGAACGCGGTCTTGACTCCATTACCGAGTGCAAACTGACGGGTCCCTTTGATTCGGGTGTGGACGTAAAAAAAATCATCGTTGGCTGTAACGAAGGACCCACCGGTTCCCTTACTCCCTGCATTCAATTCGAAATAGCGTTGCTTACCGGTATGTCGGTCGAATACCGCGGGGACAGATCTTCCGCCTGGGACAATGAGAGAATCTTTGGTTGCAACCAAGGCACCTTGCGGTCCAACGCCAGCAAACGATGGAGCGCTATGCGGCTGCTTGATGTACTGCGATCCCGTCTCGTCGTTGAGCCAAATGACTTCACCTGTCGTCTTGTCGAGAGCGTAGATAAACGTCCCCATGAATGGCCAGATGCTTGATGCAAAATAGACTTGATTACCGCAGATGACCGGTCCACCGCGAGCGGGCCAAGCCGAAATCAGACGACGGTTCCCGATCGCAAGGTGGTCGAGCGGTGCACCGCGAAATCGCCAAAGCAAAGCGCCCGTCGCAGCATCCAGCGAATAAAGACAACCATCGTCACTGGAGAAGTAAACAGCCCCATCAGCCGCCGCCATAGGCAATCGAACTGGTCCATCCGTATAATAAGTCCAGATTACTTTGCCCGAGTTGAGATCGTACGAGACCACCTTGTCCGAGTCGTTGAAGCCCACAAATAACTGCGAGCCTAAAATGATCGGCTCAAAAACGCGATCAAACGCCATAACATCCATATTGAGTGGGTCATCCCAAGTTTGCTTTCTGGGGGTACCTGTAATCACATGCTCGATCCGAAGGCTTGGCGCAAGGGTCTCCGCCGACGTTGCACTTCGCATGGAATCGCCTCGCCACATCGGCCAGTCTGCAGCTATCAACGGACCATTCATCATGCCTAGTGCGAGCAGAAGGCCGTATGAGACAGCTCGGCAGAATCGTCTTCCGACTCCGTGAACGATTGGATCCATGTTTTCCTGTAGCAAACTGAAGGGCACTCGAACAGCATCGCGTTTAGCCGTTAGCCGTAGGCGTACGTGAATCGTAGCGAGTACGCCTACGGCTGATTGTTAAACGAATGAAGGCGGCAAGAATAGCTTGGCCGCTGCAATCTAGATTGTAGACAGTTCTTACGAACCGCGAACGAGCCTTGACGAAAGTTGGCAAGTTTCATCCTTTTGCCGTATTGCCCTGCAAAACTATTTCGATTGGGACTTAATAATGCAGACGATGGTTTCTCCTACTGCCTCTCCGCCGCAGATGGTTCCTTGGTTTGGAAAGTCTACGGCTCCTCCTCAGACAGCGATTGGCTTTTGGCCCGTGGTTACTGCGTTTTATGACCTCAACGAAGACGTTAGAACAAAACACTTCGCGGGCCACCGGTTAGGATGTTGGGTCAACAGGTCAAGTCAAGACGGTCCCGATCCCATTGTCTTCGACGTATGGATGCAAGGGAAAGTGGTCTTGGAGTGGGTGACGCTTCGAGCCGAAGTTGACAATGAGTTGGCTGTCGTTGTCAAAGAAATTCCATCCGTGCAAGTCAACGACAATTTAGTGATCGATTTTAAGGAAAAAGTCGGCAGGGCGCGATTGAATGCGATGGAAGTGTCCAGGGCTGAATGAGGCATGCAGTTCCTAAGCGAGTCAAGCCAGTTCGCGAAGAGGATAAGGATCTAGTGGGAGTAACACCCCTTCCAACGCTCAAGAGCTTGATTCCCGAAAAGTATTCCGCTCCCGGATCATCGGGACTCACGGAAGTTGTGAAAAAGGGATAAAACCTCTTTTCGTACGAGCTCAAGGATTAGCTGGTAAGATGTAGCAGCAGCGAGACATGACGCCCAATACGGTAGAATTTGGTACGTCGATGAACCTCTCGGAGCCCCTTTTTCACCAGTAGAGCGTCAGTCGAGAATCACGGTGTAGACCACCGTGCCATAATACCTATGCCAATTCGAGATTCCATTGTTCCGTTGTTCCAAAGTCGTACACTGACTTACATTGGTTCATTAGCCTTGGGGGTTGGGCTATACAGTTGTTTGCCAATTTTGTTAACAAGCTATCTCAATAGCGAATTTGGCAAAATACCTTCGCAATTCCACGCAGCCCTGTCTCTGGTTCTTGGTTGGTTGCTTGTGTTTCGCACGAATTCGGCGTATGCACGCTGGTGGGAGGCGAGAACACTTTGGGGTTCGTTAGTTAATTCGTCTCGCAACTTGGCTATCAAGCTAACCTGCCTCACGAAACTAACCGATGATGACGTGCGGATCCTCCAAAAGCCTCTGGCCACGTTTCCCATCGCGCTGATGGAGCATTTACGGCGACCAGCCTCGCCAGGGCAATCGTCACGATCGGATGGTCAGTCCTCGGATTGGGACCACCTGCCGGCAAAACTGGTCCAAGAAATATATCTTTGGATCGGTTCGGCCAAAGCCAATGGAAAAATCGATGGCCATGAACTCCGAGTCATCGATTTGGAACTGGCCAAGCTGCTGGAGATCTGCGGAGGATGTGAGCGGATCGCTCGCACACCGATCGTTCGTTCTTACCGTACATTTGCGAGGCAGTGCATTTTGCTCTTTTTGTTAAGCCTTCCTTGGGGCATCTCGAACGACTTTGGATGGTGGACGATTCCGCTAGCCATCATTACCACCTACTTCATGTTGGG
Organism: Pirellula sp.; assembly: GCA_031427235.1. Classification (GTDB taxonomy): domain Bacteria; phylum Planctomycetota; class Planctomycetia; order Pirellulales; family Pirellulaceae; genus JBKCUI01. The sequence goes on along the minus strand of JANPNA010000350.1, from coordinate 8,607 downwards.
GATGGAAATAGTTGCGGAGCATGTCGAGGAGCCGTTCGGGTTGGATGAAGATGATTTGGACTTGGAGGGATTGTGCAAGACGATCGAACTGAGCGTAGCCGAGATATTTGAGAATCGCAACGTGGCGTAAGCTTCCAGCTTGCGGATTTCGTAAGCAAACGTGGCGTAAGCTTCCAGCTTGCGGATTTCGAACGACGTTTGGATTGGCAGGCAGGATGCCTACCCCACTTGGCAGGCAGGATGCCTACCCCACTTGGCAGGCAGGATGCCTACCCCACTTTTTAGAATTGACCGAAGCCTAGGAAGCTTAATTCGTAAGAATTCAACGCATTCCTGAATTCTCACGAATTCAGCTACGGCTGCCGGGCTAGAATGATCTACGAGTCATTCGCCAGATCTGCTCGAGATTAGAAGGGGGGGGTATAATGCTCAATCCGAACCAACCTGCGAAAAAAGCACGTCCTCATTCGCACACCCACGCATTTAACGCCATGAACGCTCTGACGCGTGAGGGACTAGTGGTAGGCAGCCGCCGGAACATGGTCAAGGCCAGTCTGGCAGGCATGGCTGGCCTGTCCTTACCCGGCCTGTTGGAGTCGCGTGCGCACGCCGTCGCGATGGGAAATAATTCCGCTAAAGCCAAAAGCATTATCCTGCTTTGGATGACCGGAGGGCCAAGCCAGATCGATACTTGGGATCCAAAGCCCGATCGGCCGATCAACAATCGAGGGCCATTCGGTGTCATCAAGACAAAGCTAGCTGGCGTCCATTTCTGCGAGCATTTGCCGAAGCAAGCGGCCATGCTCGACAAGTTTACCATCATTCGCTCGGTTGATGCCAAGTTCAGCAATCACGAGCCGAACATGGTCTTTCAAACCGGGAATCTGGACGCGGAGCCGAGAACCAACCGCGAAGCGTCTCGCTATCCCTCGATCGCATCGATCGTCGCCAAGCACCATGGCCCCAACGATGCGTCCATGCCGCCTTATGTTGGGTTCTATCGTTCTCCCAGCCATATTGCATTTGGCGGCTATTTAGGCCAGCAATACAACCCGTTCCAAGGGAACTTGGCGTCAAAGCTTCCTATTTACGATTTGGTCGGTAACGACTCTGGCAAGAAGACCAATGCGGAATTGTTTCAATTGCCCAAAGGACTCGATTTCCAAAGGCTCAACGATCGCCGCACACTATTGAAGGATCTCGACAAGATTCGGCGAGACATCGATACGAGTGGGACCATGATCGCGACCGATGCGTTTCAGCAACAAGCGGTTGACCTGCTATTGGGGGCGAGGGCTCGCGATGCTTTCGACTTGAGCTTGGAACCTACCGCCGTACGAGATCGGTATGGAAGTCACTTGTGGTGCCAGCAAGCCTTACTAGCGCGTCGGTTGGTCGAAGCTGGCGTGGCCTTTGTCACCATCGATTTGAGTTACCACACGGCAAGCGGTACTTGGGACAACCATGGCGACAACATTCCACCTTATGGCGGTATTTCGAAGGGGCTTAAACCGCTCTTGCCGCTCTTCGATCATTTGTTGACGACGTTGGTCGGCGACCTTGAGGAACGAGGTAAACTCGACGACGTATTGATCATTGCCATGGGGGAGTTTGGTCGGACTCCCATGATGGGCACGCAGGCCAGTACTGACGGTCGCGACCATTGGCCCAGCGTCATGTCCATGTCGCTCGCTGGCGGGGGCCTTCGTCACGGACAGGTCATCGGAGCTACCGAAAAAGACGGAGGCTCCATCAAGGAACGGCCAGTTACGCCTGGGGATTTAGCCGCCTCCATCTATCGTTACTTTGGTATTCCGCTAACGACACAATACGTCGACCATCAAGGCAGGCCAAGGAACGCAGTCGACCAAGGAACCCCCATCGCCGAGCTGGGATTGTGATCGGCGATGATCCAAAGCCATCCATGTCCATCGCAGATACACCGGCATAATTGATGGCTTGCGAGCGTTCGGCCAGCTCATACACGACCAAGCGTTGCTTGATTCAGGATTAGAAAGCGTTTGGAATCGCTTGGCTGGTTTATGAAGTGCCTTAAGGAGCCGCTTGCTCGACTGGCCAACAAGCAGAATGAAAGCACAGGCGCTTTTTTCGGCGTCGATCTTAAGGCGGGCCGATTTAAATCGTAGCGGAAGCTGTCAAAGCTTTCGTCAATTCAGGACGCCAACGAAATGCTTGACGCATTCCGCTACTAGGGAACGCTAGCGAAAGTGTTTCGCGGCCCAGCTTAAGATCGAGGCCTTTTTGACAACATTGGGAAGAAAACTTCCTGCCTTCTATCATTCTACGAGTCGGGTCAAAACGCAAGGCCAAGAATCGTTGGATCGGTGAAAGTGTGGCTGTCTCACTAGGCTTGGCCCAACGGAAAGCGTATACTATCGATGCTGAAATTTTCACTGGGGCGTGGTGTAATGGTAGCACAACAGACTCTGACTCTGTTTGTTAAGGTTCGAGTCCTTACGCCCCAGCTTTATCATCCGCCGCTCGGCTTAGGCGTCCGGCAGATGGAGCGGTTCCAATCAAAAGGGAGAATCGAATGCGCCAAGAGTCAGCTCTATTCTGCTTATGTTTTTGTGCTCTGCTCACTCCCAATGGTGAAGCTCAGGACCTCAGACAAAGAGCCTTAACGCCTGCTCAAGCGGCCCAAGCTTTCGAAGCGGAGCAACCATCGCTCTCTCGCTTGACTCCGGTTCGTTCATCGAGCCCAACTCTGCCACCCAATGTCAAAGCCGAGCAATTCTTCGTCGTCCAATTCACTGAGTTTCGATTCAAGCATGCTCCTGAGGTCAATCGCACCGCCAATGAAATCGTGCAATCCTTTGATCAATTGAACAAAGAAGGGAAAATCGAACGGATCGAATCGGTTCGACTTTCGGTATTGGAGTATCACGAAAGCACCGCGCAATTTGGCAAGACGACATCCGTCACCACGGGGGTGACGAGGACCCCTCAAGGGCAACAAAGATCTGTCTCCAATGTACCCCTCGGTACGATGCTCCAAGTCACAGCCACGCCGCAGGACAGCAAGGTACTACTTAAAGTTGCTTACACTGCATCCCGCATCGACGAAGCCTTAATCGAAGAGAAACAACCGGAGGTCGTCAACATCCAATTCAACACGACCCTCTTGCTGGAAATCGGCAAGGCCACCTTGGTCGGTGGAATAGCCGCAGAGGCCAATGACTTTTTGATGGTCACGATAAACAAGTAGAGCACGCAGGACCGTCCTCTAGAGCGACGGTAACTATCCCCCGAGTGAAACTCGGGGGCATTACACCGCACGTTGGTCCGTTGGTAATCCATTGCACTCTCGACGGCTTTTCCATTTTGCGTAACTGTACCCGTAACAGGAAAAGTCTTGGGGTTGGATGTTTGGGACGTACAGCCTGTTAGACCGAGACACCCCAGGAATAGGTCCGAATCAACTCTTTGAAACTGGCGATCACCAGTCAGGTTTGTACCAAAAAATGGATGCGTCTGCCGAGACGGCCTCGTCGATTACTAGCTTCCTCTCGAGCTAAAGTATCCCAACAGGTCAATACCTGTCAAACATAGCCTTAAAGCCTTTTTCCCAACGCTTCGCGGGCAACGTCACCAAATTTGGAGTGCAACACCCCTTAATTCTTGGGCAGTGGATCTTGTCAATTCTTGGGTAGTGGATCTTGTCAAAGATCCTGCAGCATGGGGATCTTTAACAAGATCCACTACACCCACCCCACTTTTTAGTGTTGAAGACGCACTCGTCCAATTAAAAAGGCTCGGGGGGGAAACCCGAGCCTTACACGATCCAAAAAAGTATGTCGATGCGAGTCGAATTTACTCGCGGGGACGAATAGCGCCCGTCAAACCGCTGTAATCCACTCGATCATCGTTGTGCCAGAGAGGTTGCCCAAGCTCGACTCGTTTTCTCAAAACTTCGATCTTCTCTTGCGAGCCAGCAGGAGCATCCGTTGGTAGAAACTTCATGTCCACAACCGGATCAAAATCCTCGTCGTGACCATACTTCAAAATCGCTTCAAAAACGTTCTTACAAAGATTGCTCATCAACTTAGGGCCCTCCAAATTGTGTATTCATCATGCAGGTGACGCCAAAACACCTGCCAAATTCACTTGGGGAATATCTGCTCTGCTTCTCGAATCTTGCAGGGGTCGATGGTGTATCTAACCGCGTTGTGCGAACCACCATCCCGCAATAATTCTCCCTTAATTCCCATTGCCAAATGATTATTGGCAATTCGCAACCAAAGTCAAGAAAATTAACCAAATATCTATGCATGTATCCTTTGTGGCAAGTCACAAAAATCGCATGGCAGAAAGACTACCCAATGTAGGGATCAACCATGCTGAATGCGATCTTCGAAAGTGCAACCTAAACTATAATCCGTTAATTTCGCTTCGAATCGCCTTAATGTCTCGGCAATGCGCATCCAGCCACCACAAAACAGTTAAACTCTCTGGTTAATGACTCCATTCCGTTGGTTACAACATTCAATGGCGATAAACCTTGCTGGTTCTCTACCCTCACCATTCACGATCTACAAACCATGAAAACAAATTGGGATTTATTTTCCCCGACGATTCGAGAAAGGACAACGATGTCACTCTTTGCGTTCACGCTCATTTGGACGCTCTTTGTCGCACCCATCGCGTTGGCGCAGGACAGAAATGTCACATCACCCGATACCACAGCGATTGAAACCCCCGTCGCTGTCGTTACGCCCGCTGGACATCGAATCGATTTGCCAGGCATGAGACCTCAAGTCCTGGTGCTGTCTCCAGATGGGAAATCACTCATCACTTCGGGCAAAACCAACAAACTAATCGTTATCAACCCAGATACCAACGAAGTCTCACAGACGATCGAATTCCCGTCCAGACAACAGACATCCGAACCCGATATCGCATCTCCCAACATCCTTAAGCCAGATACAGCCGCTTTGGTAAGCTATACGGGCCTTGTGTACTCCAAAGACGGCAGGCGAGTCTACATGAGCGACGTCAGTGGCTCGATCAAAGTCTTTGCTGTGGATACGGACGGCAAGCATTCTCCATCGCATACGATTCAACTCCCGGACGCCAAAGCACCACGCCGAGCACAAGAGATCCCGAGCGGACTGGCAATCGACGAACCCACCGGCAAGCTCTTTGTCTGCGGCAATCTTTCGAACTCCCTAATCGAAATCAATTTGGCGGATGGCAAAGTCGAGAGGAAGTTTCTCGTGGGAGTTGCACCCTACGACGTTGTACTCCACAAAAACAAAGCCTACGTCAGCAATTGGGGGGGGCGCATCCCGGGCGAGAACGACTTGACCGGCCCCGCAGGCCGAGGAACAACCGTTCGTGTGGACCCCGTTCGGCACATTGCCAACGAAGGTACCGTCTCCGTTGTCGATTTGACCTCCGGCGTTACCGAAACCACCTTGGTAGGGCTTAGCCCAAGTGATTTGGCCCTCTCCCCTGACGGCAAATTTGTCGTCTGCGCCAACTCCAATAGCGATACGCTGTCCATTTTATCGACCGAAACAGGTAAAGTCGTCGAAACCGTCTGGGTCAATGCAAAGCAATCGGATCTCTATGGCGCAGCCCCTAACGCGCTCGCTTTCAACAGCCAGGGCGATAAGCTCTTTGTGGCCAACGGTTCCCAAAACGCGATCGCAGTCATGTCCTTCGACCCAGCCGATAAAGGGGACACTGTCTTGAAAGGGCTTATTCCGGTCGGTTGGTATCCCGGTGCGGTTGTTTACGATCCATCCCGCAAACGAATTTGTGTTGCTAATCTCAAAGGGCTCCCAAACAAGCCGTCCAAAAAAGAAAAGAGCGATGGTTTTAACTCTCATCAACACTACGGCTCGATCAGTATCGTCCCAGTTCCAAATGAAGAACAGCTAGCAATCCTGTCCGAACAAGTCGCCAAGAACATGCGTCGCAACGCCATTCGGGAGGCCGCAATGCCTCCACGAGAAAACCAGCCAGCACGTCCAATCCCGGAACGCATCGGCGAGCCCAGCTCTATCGAACATGTTGTTTACGTTATCAAAGAGAACCGCACCTACGATCAAGTGTTCGGCGATATCGAACGGGGCAACGGTGACCCAGGCCTATGTATCTTTGGGCGCAACATCACCCCAAACCAACATCGTCTCGTCGAACAATTTGTGCTTCTCGACAATACGTACTGCTGTGGTATTTTGAGCGCCGACGGTCATCAATGGAGCACCTCGTCCCTTTCGACCGCCTATCTCGAAAAGAGTTTTGCCGGCTTCCCGCGAAGCTACCCCGACGGAATGGGTGACGACGAAGCCGACGCATTGGCGTACTCCCCCGCTGGATTCATCTGGGACAACGCCGTGCTTCATCGCAAGTCGATTCGCAACTACGGCGAATTCATGAAGCCAAGGGTGCGATACCGCGAAGCTAGTAAAAAAGGGACGCCCGACTACATGTCCTGTTTTCGAACCTGGAAAGGGGCCGACGAAGTTGTCTTTGCAAGTGAGCCAGCCATCGAAAGCATTCGAAACTACTCGCCGAGCGATTATGTCGGTTGGTCGATGCAGGTCCCCGATCAAGTGCGAGCGGATTTCATCCTCAAAGAACTAGCCGAGTTCGAACAAAAAGGAAATTATCCGAGCCTTACGCTCATCTGTCTTCCCAACGACCACACCAGCGGCACGTCCGCGAAATTCCCAACCCCTGCCTCGAGTATGGCCGACAACGATCTCGCCTTTGCTCGCATCGTCGAAGGACTTAGCCACTCAAAATTCTGGCCGAAAATGGCGATTTTTGGAATCGAAGATGACCCTCAAAACGGCTGGGATCATGTCAGTGGCTACCGTACCACCGCCTATTGCATTAGTCCCTTTGCAAAACGAGAGAAGACCGTTAGCACGCGTTACAATACCAGCAGCGTCTTGAGAACCATCGAGCAGATTCTAGGTTTGCCACCCATGAATCAATTTGACGCCGGAGCCACTCCGATGTTCGACTGCTTCCAAGAAAAGCCGAATCTTACTCCTTACGATGCGGTGGCGAGCAACATTCCGCTCGACCAATTGAATTCTTCGTCAACAGCTATCGTCGACCCCATCCGTCGCAAGTTTGCAGAAAGATCTGCGATGATCAATTTCGCAGAGGTTGACAAGGCACCCGAAGACTTGCTAAATCGCATCCTATGGAATGCCATGCGAGGCGATCAACCCTACCCAGATTGGGCTATTACGGCAACAGAGGACGACGACGACGAGGACGACAAGAAAGCGGTTGGCCATGCTAAGTAATTGGGGGGTTCCGGAACTGGAAACACCTTCCTCCGTCATCCGTATTTCGCCCGATATCAATGTCCCAATCACTCAGCGTGTCAAACGCATTATCGACACGCCAGCTTTTCGACGATTGTCTCGAATCAGTCAACTGGGAATGGTGGCCTTCGTCTATCCAGGTGCAACCCATACACGCATGGAGCATTCGCTAGGCGTTTACCGAAACGCGATCGAGTTCTTGCAACGGCTCGCCGGCGATGACGCGTTGGGGCGGGTTTTGGGCGAATACGATGTGAAACTTTTTCTAGCGGCTGCTTTGTTGCACGATGTTGGGCATTGGCCGTTTTGTCATGCGATCGAAGATCTGCGCCAAGTTGGAATCCCTCGTCATGAATCCCTTGCACGTCGCTTGATCACACAAGGCGAAATTGCAAGCGTCCTGAAACAAGACTGGCAATTAATTCCAGAGGATGTCGCGAACCTCCTCGCACCGCCACCTCTCGCACAGCCACCTCTCGTACCGCCACCTCTCGTACCGCCACCTCTGGCACCGCCACCCGAGGAAAATCAAAACAGCCATTCGAATGGGAATTCAACTTTGGCGTTACTGCAGTCCATGTTGAGCGGCCCAATCGACATTGACAAACTCGACTACCTTGAGCGGGATTCGTTGCACGCAGGGGTCCCGTACGGCCGCAACTTTGATCGCAATCGCTTGGTTAGTTCCTTGTGCATCGACGCCACAAGGAATCGATTGGCCATTACGGACAAGGGGCGGACGGCTGCTGAAATGATGGTCTTCGCACGGTATGTGATGTTCAGCGAGGTCTATTGGCATCACGCGGTGCGAAGCGCGACCGCCATGCTCCAACGGGCCGTCTATGAACTCCGAGACCAGACAGCCCTCACGCACGCCTGGATCGATATGAATGAGGCAGAGATGATTGACTCGCTTCGTCAAGCGTGCCGGGACCAAGCTTGGTCTCCATGCATTGATGGTCTGTTTGGGCCAAAACGTCAGCTCTACAAGCGAGTCGCTCAATTCGATTTTCTCAATCACCCCGATGAACATCGTGCGTTGGCACGAAAACCTTATTCGGAGATTGTGCAACTTTCAGCCAAACTGGCTTCACACATCCAAAGCCAAACGGGAAAGGCGATCTGGCCGAATGACATCCTAATCGACGCACCCCCCATCAAACTGGAAGTGCAATTCCAATTGGATGTTAGGCAACAGGACGGGAGCTATCGAACGTTGGGCGAATTATCGCCAGTGGTCCATGCGCTGGCAACGAAACAGTTCGATGACATTGTCAAGCGCGTTCGCATTTTT
>JANPNA010000349.1:0-4310 GCA_031427235.1 Pirellula sp. | reverse complement strand
TTCGAAGACCACCTTTCGATCGACCGCAGCCAATCGCGACGTGACCAACGGCAGTCCCGCGAGGGCCGCACCATAAGCGAGAACGAGTCGACGAGAGACGCCACCTTCGGACCGGACTACGTCCGGAATTCGATTGAGGTTAAACATAGAAAGTCTACTATTTGGAGCGAGGAAAATGGGATTGTTGAGTCGGCAGGAAAACCCAAAGAATACAGGCGAAGGCCAATGTAAGTAGTGTAGTTACTGTTAATTCGTCATGAAATTCGATACCGCTTGAAGTGGAATTTGCTCCCCCATCTTGAAGCGGAAATGAATTTCTGCACTCCAATTGCGTCGCACCGCTACTATTTCATGTACATTTGAAACAAAATGGATAGTTCTTGTTCAGATTGAAAGATCGGGTTAGGTGATTCATCCTAACAGAAGTCGCACGAATTCAGCTTCGCTCGGATTAACCATAGCAAGCACAGCCAATGCATGCGAGGGTGATGGAAAAAATCTTCCACAAGCTTCCTTTGGTCGTTGTGGCTCGTCGACCATCCCGGTGCAAGTAGCCGTACGATCGCTTCATCCAATTGAATAAGTTCATTGCATCAAGTGCCTTGTGTAACTTTGGGGCACCCATGGTTTTTGTTCCCCACATGGTTCACAATGGATGCTCCATCAGGCGAGCTGCTCAACTTGGGTTAAACGCGTTTAACCGTTAGGCGTACGTGAACCGTAGCGAGCACGCCTTAAAGCAACCCATTTCCACGGAGTATCGATCCATGCTTTTGCGACAAATCCTATTCGTTTTCGCTCTTATTATTAGCGGGTTTTTTTGCGGTCAAGCAGAATCGCAAGAGAAGTTGCGTGTCTATTTGGGGACGTATACGGGAAAAGAGAGCAAAGGCATCTACCAGTGTGAGTTGAACCTTAAGGACGGATCCCTTTCCGCGGCCACACTGGCGGGAGAGACGAGTAGTCCTTCCTTCTTGGCATTTCACCCCAATAAAAAGTTCCTGTACGCCGTCAATGAATCCGATGCCAAGATCAGTGCGTTTGCCATCGATGCCACGACCGGCAAACTGACCTTCCTGAATTCCCAACCTTCTCAAGGTGGAGCGCCGTGCCATCTCGTCGTAGATCCAACCGGCAAGCATGTGTTGGCCGCGAACTACACTGGTGGCAGTTGCCTTTCGATCCCGATTGAGGCAGATGGAAAGCTGAGTAGTGCATCTTCGTTTCAACAGCATCAAGGGCCAAAAAAAAATGGGCATTCCATCAACTTGGATCGCGCCAACAAGTTTGCTCTCTGCTGCGATCTTGGTCTGGACAAAGTCATCGTCTATGCATTCGACGCCATCAATGGAACGCTCACGCCCCATGGCGCGTTTGATACACCGAAGGGAGCTGGCCCTCGTCACTTTGCATGGTCACCTGACGGCAAGAGTGCTTACATCAATGGCGAAAGCGACTTGACCCTCATTGCATGCGAATACGACTCTGACAAAGGTGCATTGAAACAGAAACAAGTTCTTTCAACGTTGCCAAAAGATGTGGTTCGCAATGGGGGGAGCACGGCAGAGACGGTCGTACATCCATCTGGGAAATTTGTGTACGTATCGAATCGAGACCCGTACAACTCGATCGCCATTTTTTCGATCGATGCAAAGACGGGTGAACTGACAGCGGTCGGACATCAAAGCACTGGCGTCAAAACGCCTCGCAACTTTGCCATCGAGCCGACTGGGCAGTACATGTTGGTCGCAAATCAATCGGGTGGAAACGTGATCGTGTTTCGCATCAACCCCTCGACAGGACAGTTGACACCGACCGAATCGAGTGTCCGCGTCGACAGCCCGGTCTGCATCCGATTCATGGAAACAAAGTGACATGAAATCCCTGTTCGAAGCCATCGCGTTTGCGCTGGTGGTCGTCCTTTCGAACGCCTGCCTTTCCCAAGAACGGCAGGAGATCGTGGGAAGTGCGCATTCCAAGCTTGAGCCTCACAAGCTGCCAACCAAGCACCTCCCTAACGCCATTCAAATACACGACAAGGTGATCTCGGGCGGTCAACCCGATGGAGAACAAGCCTTCCATGAATTGAAGGGCTTGGGTGTCAAGACGATCATTAGCGTCGACGGGGCTAAGCCGGAAGTGGCGCTCGCCAGAAGATATGGAATGCGATATATCCATCTTCCACACGGCTACAACGGGATTCTTCCAGAGCGCGTCCAAGAATTGGCCAAAGCAGTGCGAGACTTGGAGGGTCCGATCTTCATACACTGCCATCATGGCAAGCACCGCAGTCCAGCGGCCGCCGCCGTGGCTTGTGTTTCTACAGGGATGATCGAGGCATCTTCCTCGTTAGCAATTTTGAAACTTGCAGGTACCAGTGAAAACTATCGAGGCTTGTTTGAGTCGGTCGCGTCGGCTCGCAGACTCCCAGACGCTATGCTCGATGCACTACAGGTCAACTTACCTGAATTGGCAAAACTGCCACCGTTGACCGAGGCCATGGTGGAACTGGAACACACACATGAGCATCTTAGACAAATCGCTGCCTTAGGATGGCAGACATTGCCCGATCACCCCGACCTCGATCCGGCTCATGAAGCGTTGCTCCTCAAGGAACACTTCACAGAAATGTTGCGGATGGAATTCGTTTCCAAGCAGCCTGAAGGATTTCAGGCAATACTGAAAGAGTCGGAATCCGATGCACGGCAGCTCGAAGCTGCCATTCGGAAATGGATTGGACCGGTCAAGTCCACTACGGTACCTGCCAGTATCGTTGAACCGTTTCATCGCATCGGCGAGAATTGCGCCACTTGCCATCGACGATATCGTGACTTACCAATTGGCGGAGCGAAGTAACTTGAACACGGCGAATCCGATTCGCGGGAAGAACAAGCCGTGCTTTGGGGATTTCAATTGCAGGAGTACTCTGCCTGCCCCAGCACACCCCCGTCGACGGTCGGAGAGACGAGGAGTGCTGAAAATAACAGGGCTTGGATATGGATTCTTCAGCCATAATCGTGCAGCAAACGTGGGCGAGACAGCCCTCTGTCGGCCCAATATGCGTTCCGCTCGCTAGCCACGTCACTCAGCGCGTTGATCGCACCAGCGAGAAGTGAGCGAATTGCCGCCTGGATGGTGAACAGCTTCGTGTTTCGGCACTAACGCTAGCAGCGTCAGCCACGTGAGCCTTACTCTAGTTTTAGTGTTTGTGCGGTCCATTGGGTTGAGAGGCGCGAAGTCCCTCGACTTCAATCGTGATCTCATTTTTCCCTTTGGGGCTTATCTTAACTTCAAGTCCAGAGGTGGCATAGCTGTTATACCGGCGATCAATCACTCCGATTGTACTGGGCCGATGACCTTGGATACCTTCGGCCATGACAAACTGGACGACAACGCAATCGTGCTTTCCAGCGATGGCGCCGTCTCCGTCTTCGTAGGTGGTCAGCGTAAATGTACCGTCAGTATTCAACGTACCTCGAGCATGTATGTCGTGTTCACGAGATTTTAGTTCAATCGTGCCGACTCGAACTGGGCCCCCGCTCTTGAATTGCACTTTGCCGTGGACCGGATACGTTTTGAATCGATCAGAACACCCAGTCAGGAGGCTTAAGCACGCGACAACCTCAATAGCACGTACGACTCGTCGCATCCCGGTCACTCGAAGATTAGTCGCCATGCGATACGGTATTCCCATCCCGGCGATTGCCAAACCTACCGAGTGTCTCCGTGTCCATCGATTTGGAAATGGCACGAACACTTCCGTCGGCAAACGCAAAGTGACAGACGCCTGGATGCCAGCTCCCCCAGCTAACAAGACCATTTCCAGAATCGCGGTTGTCTTGCACTATGGGGACTGTAGGACCTCCGACGCGAGTCGAGTTGAAAACATGGTCCCCGTTAAAAATAAAGGCATCTTCGGGCGACTTTCCTAACTTGCCCAACGGAACATGCATCTCGCCTGCCAGGAAGGTATTCGAGAGACCATCTGTTACATCCTGCATCCTCACTTTATCTGTCCAGTCAAGTGGAATGTTTGAATTGCATTTTGCGTGACTTGAGATGATGACGCCGGTTCCATTCCCGCCGTAGTAGAAATCACTTGGAAGCCCGAAGGAGCCTGGCGACAAATCGCCGTGATTCCCGCCGTAGTCACCGACCGCACCATTGACACTTTGCGATCCAGTAGTGGTCACCGGTATTCTGCAGCCACACGGCAATGTAATCCAGGTTGTGGTCGTGCCGGACAAAAGCCCTACACCCAAGGCATCTGACGGCGAACGACGGGTGGGGCAGCAGTAATTCGCGAGCGT
>JANPNA010000348.1:0-27096 GCA_031427235.1 Pirellula sp. | reverse complement strand
TGACCCTACTGATGACTGACAACTCTTTGAGAAGAAGACGATTCCATGAGCCTGTCGCCGAATGCCGCCTAACCCCTCGCTCAAGCTGAGCGCCAACGGCGTGTCACGCTGGCCATCAGGCGCTGGGGCTTCGCCCCATTTTGCGCCAGCTGTCCAGCGCGCCACACCGTTGTCGCCAGCTTAGCTCGAACGTTCTGATTTCCCAGTACTCGATTGACACCAACCACGACAACACGAGCGACCGCGATCGTCTGCCCGGACTTTTGCTTACGCCGAGGGCGTTATACAACAAAGCCCAGGGTCGCCGCGGACGCGGCGCACCCTGGGTTCGCAACGAACGCAATGCCACCAACCCCAACGGGGTTGAACATGCGTCGAACGGGATGAACCCCCGACATGCGGGACATTGTCTGCGGGATATGGCCATCCATGTTGTCGGACCCCGTTGGGGTCCTGCGCAGCGCATGGCGTTGGACCCAGGGTGCGCCGCCTTCGCGACGACCCTGGGCTTTGTTGTTAAACCGTTTCACGGTGATAAACACAGGTGCGCCGGCTTCGCGGCCACCCCTTTGCCCTCGCGTGCCATCGTGTTGCAGCGTCACAACAGAACCCATACAATGCCCAAGACAGTACTCGTCGTACTGACATCTTGAACGGCCAATAGACAATCAATTCAGGGCTGACAGATCAATAGGAAATCAGAACAAAAAATTGCAGCCAAGCTCTCGATCGGCCGCCCGGACTTGTGCCGAGATTACGACTCGGGCTGGCTGAAATTGGACGTCCTGTCCTAAGAATGTTGCTGCAAAACCAATGAAGTGTCGCATCCTCATTTTCGGTGTACTTACCATCGCAATACTTGCGTGGCCACCAGTTTATTCGATCTACCTTGAACGTGACGTCAAGACTTGGCTAACAGGTCGAGGCCGGATGGAGGATTTTGAACTACAACAATTTTTTGGTGCACAATCCTCGGTTGCTGGCTTTCCTTCGCCTCAAAAAGCCGATTACGAAGTACGCGTCGTACTTATTGCACCCTCTGATTTTAATTAGGGACAGAACATACAAAGGATTAGATTCTGCGTCGTTGTTCAAGGGACGCGATAATTCCCATGCTGGATACCAAGCGATGGCTCCTATGGGCGACCTTTCCAACAGCCAAGAGAGAATGACATGGACGTCTCGCTCTGCCGTCTTCGTAACTTCTACATGAAACGTCATTGGCCAACTTTGTACTGTTCACGAAGTTCACGATTAAAATCGCTGGCATTTCGTGTTCGGCCTTTGTTAACGTCCGCTATCCCCTGGCGGATCGCCGCTTCGATTTCTTGTTGGTGACAGGTGGAATCCCACTCTAGGAACAGATCGTCAAAGGTAAGTTCGGTTCCCTCATTCGCAGTGACCCGCGAAATCGCAAATCGATGAAAAGCTTCAACGTCGCTAATGGTGATTGCCATTACTCGCTCAATTTGGTGATGAAGGAATGTATAGAGTCAACTGCAACTGCAGCGCATTGCTCGACCTAACATTGCGCAAGACCACCAGTTAAAGAACAATGATATCAGAAGGGTGTCGCGACTTCCAGGACCGTGAAACAAGGCGAACTGCTTGACGAGGATCACGAGTCCATTATCAGGTGTGTTTCCACAAAATCACGGCGGGGACCGCCGTGCCACACTGGGCCGATGCCGACCGCTAGAATGAACATTGGCGGATTTCGTTAAACCCAGAAAGTCTTTGAAATGCTCCGACTATTGTTCGTATTACCCGTCCTGATCAGCCTGTCACCATGGCCTTCGGTAATGGCTGACGAGCCGTTTGGACCAAGCGTGAAGTTCCAACGTGCCGCAGTCAACGCGGTTTCGATTTCGTCCGGCGATGGAACTCTGGCTGTGTATGGCGTTGGACAACACGAGGTATCCCAACCACCTGCAACGTACGAACAGCTTTTGTTGACGCACCATCGGCGCGATGTGATTGGTAGCGCATTGGGGGCTCTCCCAAGCGGCACTTCGATCGTGGCTCCCGATGCGGAACGCGTGTGGCTGGAAAAGCCAACGGAATTCTGGAACGCCTTCACCAAAAATCGCTTTCACGACTACGGTTGCTCTACCACCAAAATCGTCGCTCTGCCGGTCAAGGTTGGCCGATGGGTGAAAGAGGCTGACGCCATCGATTGGCGCGGACTTAAGTTCGAAGTCTTCGATACGCCTGGTTACACGCCCGGATCGATCTCGTATCTAGCCACCATCGATGGCAAGAAGCTGGCCTTCACTGGTGATCTCATTTTCGGCGATGGACAACTGCTGGATCTTTACAGTTTTCAAGAGGCCATTCCGGAAGCGGCGATACGTGGTTATCACGGGTACGCTGGTCGACTGGCGCAGTTGGTCACCAGCTTGCAAAAGATCTCTACGCTCAAACCCGATATCCTCGTCCCCGCCCGTGGGCCACTTATTGAGAACCCGCAAGCAGCCATCGATAAACTGATCGGACGAGTCCAGGCGCTGTACCGTAACTACTTGTCCACGAATGCCTTGCACTGGTATTTCAAAGAAGAACGCATGCGGCAGTGCGGAGAACGCGTTCTAGGCAAAGGGGCGCCTATCGAATTGATGCCTTACTCGCGCCACGAAAAAGCCCCCGATTGGGTCTTTGAAAATGCCACCAGCCGCATGTTGATTTCCGATGAAGGAAATGGATTCCTGCTGGACTGCGGGTACCAACGGGTTATCGATGCGGTGCAGAAGATGATCGATTCGGGGTTGGTCAAAAAAGTCGAGGGGATTTTTGTTACGCACTACCACGACGATCACACGGATATGGTGCAAGCGGCTGCCGAGCGGTTTCAGTGCCCTGTTTACGCTACCCAAGAATATGTCGATATCTTGCAAAACCCAGCCGCCTACCACATGCCAGCCATGACTTCTACGCCGATCAAGAACATCACCAGCCTGACAAGTGGCCATGTCATGAAGTGGCATGAATTTGAACTGACTTTTCACAGCTTCCCAGGTCAAGCGTTTTACCACGGTGCCTTGCTGGTTCGAAAAGGAAGCGAACGGCCTGTATTCTTCGTAGGGGACTCGTTCGCTCCGTCCGGAATCGATGACTATTGCTTGCAAAATCGAAACCTGGTTCATGATGCTGGCGGTTACAATCTGTGCTTCAAAAAGCTTCGCGAGATCCAGCAACCCCATTGGCTGGTTAACGAGCACATTCCCTTCGTGTTCCAATTCACCGATGCGGAGTTGACTTATCTAGAAAGCCGCTATCGTCAGCGTACTATGATTCTCAAGGAATTGTTTCCATGGGATGCACCGAACTATGGTATCGATGAACAATGGGCAGTCTTCTATCCCTATGGAGCGACTACAGCAGCCAGCCGAGTGCTCGCTTTGGAAGTTCACATCACCAACCATTCGCCAGTTCGCCGGGAGTTCGCAGTTACGCCTAATTTGCCCTCCGGCATGAAGACGGTGAGCGCTCAACGCAAGATTCAACTGGAAGCGGGCCAACTGGGTAAGGTTCGCATGAGTATCGATGTCGGCCACACAACGGGCAATCACGTAATAACGGCAGACATAAGTTCCGATGGCATGGAGTTCCGCGATTGGATCGAAGCACTCATTACAGTCGAGTAAACATCCGATGATGATCTCATCAGTGATATGCGCCTGGGTGCTATCCCTAGGGGGCGCGATGGTCATGCCGGTGTTGGTTCATCCTATTTCACTGAGCTCGACCATCGTGGATGTGCACGCGGATCGGATTGAGGTTGAGATCGAGATCATGCTGGAGGATCTAGTGCTCTTCCATCAGTTGACCGCTAACGGAGAGATGACGTATGCGGCCGACGATTTGAAGAATGCCGCACAAAAACATTGGCAGTTTGTGCTCGACTTCTTTACTATTCTCGATACGGATGGTCAGCGTTTGAGTGGCCAGATCCAAAACACCAATCTCAACCAGATAGACCCAAAGGGTGTTGCTCAATCGGACTTAATGCGTCGCTCGATTCGATATGAACTGGTCTATGCGATGAAGGAAAAACAGCCACTTTTTCTGACGTTTATGCAAAACTTCGGAGGTGACACGGCGGTACTTCCAGCCTTGATGGACTTGCATGTTTTGCAGAACAACGCATTCGTAGAGAAGTCGACGCAGATCGCGCACGGTCGACCGCATACTGTCCAGCTCGATTGGAAACGGCGACAGGGTGGCGATCGCATGACCTTTGCCGAACTTCGAAAGAAGCACTCCGAGCAGTTGCAGGATCGCCTAGGGATCGCCAGCTACACATCTCTCTTTTCGTTCCTGTACATCACCCGATTCGAGGTGCGGCATGAGATTCTGATTCCCCTGTTGACCCTCGAAAAATGGGTACCGATTGCTAGAAAGCAACCTGATTTTCTTGAAGTCGACGAACAAGAGGCCACCCGAGAGAAGATTGAAAAGTTCTTCAAGCAGCACAGCTCAGTCTCGATCAACGGCCAACGGGTCGAAGCCAAGCTGAGCCGACTCAATTTCTTTGCCTTAGACATCAACGACTTCGCTTTGAATGCCGAGCCACGACGCGTTGGTATTCATCAGGCACGTGTGGGGGTGATATTGACATTTCCTGCGAGCGAAACGCCAAAGAACGTATCGGTCAAATGGGACGCGTTTAGCGAGTATGCTCCCTACGCTGAGTGTGTGGTTCTGGTCGGAAACGAAACGCCAAAACAACATCAATTCCAGTCGCTGGAGACGACCTATGACTGGTCCGGAGACTTGAAAGGGCCAAAGATCGAACCCGTACGGACGGACTCCGGTCCACTGGATGAACAAAATCGGGTGGAGGTTCTTCGGGGTGTGTTGGCGAACATCTATCGTGCATTCGATTTCAGAAGCGATGAGGATGTTTATGATGCGCTTGCCACGAGTGTGAGGGGCGCATTGTTGCGCGAAGTCTATTTGCGAATCAAGAGGACGCTTTTGATGGCTGAGCAAGGTGGAGCCGTCGCGCATGTGACGGCGATCGAAGTGGAATCCGCCACAGTGTTAGGAACGCGGAGCGATCAGGCATTCGAGACCACGTGGCGAGTCACGGGCGTAACCGAGCACTGGGGGCACGTGCACCAACGCATCACTGAGTACCGAGCTCAGTTAACCCTTGGTTCGCACGATGGCTTTTGGAAACTTGAAAAGTTTCAGCTTCTTGACGAAAAACGCATCCAATTCGAGACGAGCGTACGGGGCTATGATCCAAGTAAGTGAATTGGAATACAGCTACGGGTCCTTGGACTTCCAATTGCGAGTTCCGGAACTGGCGATCGATCGTGGCGAGAAAGTTGCGATCGTCGGCCCAAGTGGCTCAGGCAAATCCACGTTGTTGAAGTTGCTTTCTGGCATCCTCGTACCGCAGCAAGGCAAGATTCGAATGGGTGAAGTGGAACTCGAACACTTTTCCGACGCAGCCCGCCGCCGCTTTCGCGCATCGAAGATTGGCTTGGTGTTTCAAGAGTTGGAGCTGATTGAGTATCTCTCGGTTCGTGAGAACATTCTGCTACCGCACCTGATTCACGGTTTTTCTAAAAACAGGACTGAGATTCAAGCGTCTGCTGAATCGCTGGCAGCAGCAACGGGCTTAGTTGACAAACTGACTCGACGACCGGGCCAACTCTCGCAGGGCGAGAGACAGCGAGTCGCCATTTGCCGCGCAATGATCACTCAGCCCGAATACTTGCTTGTGGACGAGCCGACCGGAAGTCTTGACTCCCGCACTGCGAGCGAGATGCTGGAACTCCTGTTTGACCAAGCGGAAAGAAACAAAACAACCATGCTGATGGTCACCCATGATTCCAGCATTCTCGATCGCTTCGATCGGACGGTGGATCTAGCTGAATTGCAAATTGCCGACACTTCTACGGAGGTGAGGTGAATGTTGGGAATCTGTCTGCTGGCTTGGCGATACATTGCCTACTACCGTGTGCGGACAATCCTATTGATCGCGGCAATAACACTCACTTTTTTCTTGCCGTTGACTACGCGCTGGACGATTGAACGATTTGAAGGCAGTGCGATGGAGCGAGCAACTTCGACTCCGCTAGTCATAGGGGTGAAAGGGAGTCGCTTTGGATTGGCGATGCACGCATTGTACTTTCGGGGCGAATCACCGGAGACGTTGCCGCAAGCCCAACTGAGGCGCATAGAAGAGACGAAGTTGGCCAGGACTATTCCGCTGCTAGTTCGCTTTCGCGCGCGAGGCGTCTCAATTGTTGGGACGACGGATGCGTATTTTCAATTTCGTGGACTGTCAGTCCAACGAGGCGACAGGTTACAGCGTCTGGGGGACTGTTTGCTTGGGGCGACAGTGGCTAGCCAACTGGGTCTTGCGCCCGGCGATCGACTTGTTTCGGAACCCGAAAACATGTTCGATTTGTCTGGACCATCCCCGTTGAATATGCGAGTGACAGGTGTTTTGCGGCCAACGGGATCACCCGACGACGAGATCATCCTATGCGATTTGAAAACGACTTGGATCATGCAAGGCATCGGCCACGGCCACAGTGTTAAGAAGGGACCAACAGATACGCCAGACGCGAACTCAGATTCGGATTCTCATGGACACAATTCCAGCCGTGAAAACATGACTACGTCGGCGGAAGTAACGGACGAGAATTTACAAACGTTTCACTTTCACGGCCCATCCGATACGTTCCCATTGACGGCCATCATCGCACTTCCTGACTCGGCAAGGTCGGAAACGCTCCTCATCGGCAAGTATCTTTCCGCGGACGAACCTTATCAGATCATCCGACCGGTCGATGTTGTGGACGAGCTGATGCATTCGATCAGTCAAATTCGCCGCTTGTTCGATTGGCTAGCTCTGCTATTGGCCGTTGTCACCATTCTCTTGGTCGGCTTGGTCGTTATGTTGTCCATTCGTCTTCGGGGGGCCGAGATGCGCACCATGACCTTGTTGGGTTGCAGTCGAACTACCATTGCTGCCATCGTGGTTGCAGAGCTATCGATAGTCATTGCCATCAGCCTTGTTCTGGCCGTGATTCTGGCTCTCGTGGTTTCGTCTAGCTCGGACATGTTTGTCTCGAGACTTGCGTCTGGGGCAATGCTACTCGCCTACGCGGCTCCGCCAAATAAGCGAAGCCCCGGCGTTTGTGCAACTGCCGCTCGTTCCATCGGTTTGCTTGGCACGCTTGGCAACTTTGCCAGCATCACCGCAGCACATTCCATGTCGTTCTTCAAGTCCTTGGTCTGATCGTTGGTCCATCGATTGGCGCCCCAACCGGCCAACAGGATTTGTTCGCCAGCACTAGCACTTCTAATGGCCAATTCGATAGCCATCTCACGGTTCGGGACGATTTGAATGGAGGCCGGATACTCGCAACCGTCCAGAACTTGCCACATGGTTTTTTGACCGCTTCGGGTCGATTGACGGCTTTGGGTCAGAATCACACGCGAGGCCGATCGTTCCAAAACGCGCCCGTAAGCCGCCATTTGTTCGGGCGTAGCGGCCTCTGGCACTTCGGCTACGCAAATGATCGGATTGCCATGCTTCGACAGAGCATGCATGGCCACCGCCAAACGGTCGGCTTGATCTGCGCTATCGATGTAAACCGGGCATTGGTTGGAGTTTGGGACGCGTTGCAATCGTCCCGGAATTTTCTGCAGTCGTTCGATTCCTTGGGCAATCTCGAACAGTTCGAGGCCGAACGCATAACCGACCGCTGCGGCACCGAGCATATGCCGTGCATTGTGATCCCCGAGCAAGAGACTGGTCAGGGGCATGACGCAGTTGCCAGCCGAAAGCATGAACGACTGTTCGCCAGGCAAACTGCTAAGTCGGCTGCCACGAACGTCCGCAGCAGCATCGAGTCCGTATCCGATGGAATGCGGCTGATGTCGTTCGATCCATCGATTCAGTCTTGCATCATCTGCGTTGTAGACCACGATACCGTGTTGCTTGAGTTGACCGACAATGCGGTGCATGGCGTTTTCAACGCCACGAGCTTGCAACGAATCGATGCGCTGCGATTTTCGAAGGCCCGTAAACAAAATCACATCGAACTCGATCCCGCTTGCAGCGTGGGAACGCAGCATGTCGTCTGACAATTCGATGACGGCGGCCGGAGACTGATTGACCGCGCTGGTCGCAAGCCATTGTGCCAAATGATTGGCATTTGCATCGGGATGCGCAAAGAGCCCTGCGTCTTTTCCATCGCTGGCCCCCAACGATGTGTAGTAAGCAACTCGATTTCCAATCTTCTTCAGCATCGAAGCCACCATCAAGGCGGCCGAGGTCTTTCCGTGAGTGCCAACGACAGCGATCGTCAGCAACTTTTCACTTGGCTTGCCCGCCAGGGCTTGGCAAAGCCTTGCGTAGGCTTCACGAACGTCCGGAACGATGCATTGAGGTACGCTCGACGGGAGGTACTGCTCGGTGAGAATCGCCTTGGCACCAGAATTGATAGCGTCAATGGTGTCGCGTGCTGCATCCGATTCGCCATCTAAGCCTATGGCGAATACGCAAGCTGAGGCTATTTGGTCGATGCTGTCTAGACAAGCATCGCATTGAATGTCGTCGGCACCGACGATTTGTGCCGATGGAAATAGTTGGCGAAGTGATACGGATGGATAAGAATTGAGCGACATGCCTGTGGCCTCCTTGCCAATTTTGTTTGTGGTCTCATGGATCATCCTGATCCAATATTAGACTTGTGATGCGAATCACTGTGAGACACACATCACTTTCGAAGTCTCTAACAACGTGTCCCAAACCAGGGGTCCCCGTCAAGCCGAAAAAACAACAAAAACACAGGGGGTTTGCTAGCAATCAATGGTTCAAAAGAGGGCAGCCTTTGCAAGGTGCAAAACTTTGTCGCCTTTTGCTCCGCAAAAGTGCGTTAGGCGAGCGGCGATGTGAAAACTACCAAACATAACCCGATACGTAAGTGAGGGAGCTGCGAAATTGCCCTCGCTTACGCATCGGGTTGGGATTCTCCACTCTGCAGCTCGCCTTCGCGAGACGCACTTTCGCGGAGCGAAAGGCGACAATAAAAAAGCCATGGCTTTTCCAAACCGTGGCTTTTGATGATGGTTTGACGTTGGGTCTTGATTACAAGAACTTGCCCAAACGGGCGCACAGGTCAGCCGTTCGGCAGCTATAGCCCCATTCGTTGTCGTACCACGATACCACCTTCACCAACTTGCCCTTGTCACCTAGGACTTGGGTGAAGTCGGCAGCAAAAATACTGCTGTGGGGGTCGTCGATGATATCGCTGGAAACGATTGGGTCTTCGGTGTAGCAGAGAATCCCTTTGAGCGGCCCTTCGGCTGCGAGCTTCATGGCCGCATTGATCTCGGCAACGGTCGTTTCCCTTTTTAGGTTCACGGTCAAGTCGACCACGGAGCCAGTTGCAACGGGAACTCGCATGGCGATTCCGGTCAGCTTACCCTTGAGCTCAGGAATAACCAGACCCACCGCCGATGCTGCACCGGTTGTCGTTGGGATGATGTTCAACGCGGCAGCACGGGCGCGGTATGGATCGGCGTGTGGCATATCCTGGACCTTTTGGTCGTTGGTGTATGCATGCACCGTGGTCATCAAACCCGATTCGATGCCGAACGTATCGTTGAGGACTTTGGCGATTGGAGCTAGGCAGTTGGTGGTACAAGATGCGTTGGAAATGCACTTGAGATCTGCGGTGAGCTTGTCGTCGTTGACACCGAGAACGCAGGTCAGGTCCGCGCCGTCTTTGGCGGGTGCACTGAGCACGACTTTCTTGGCACCAGCGGTCAAGTGCGAGTCGTAACCTGGCTTGCCATCCTTCGCGCGTCCTGTGAAGAATCCCGTGCTCTCCACCACGATGTCAATCTTGAGGTCAGCCCAAGGCAATTTCGATGGATCCTTTTCTGCAAGTGCATGGATCTTCTTGCCGTTGACAATCAGATGCTTGTCGTCGTAGCTGACGGTCCCATCGTAGCGACCGTGGATGCTGTCGTACTTTAGCAAGGTTGCCAGCATGGCGTTATCGGTCAAGTCGTTTACGGCTACAACTTCGAACTCGCTCGAACGGCTCATTAAGTTGCGGAACGTCAATCGTCCGATACGACCAAACCCGTTAATTGCGATTCGAATTGTCACCGCTTGTGTTCTCCACCAAAAGTAAAAAAGGACCCTGTAAAACATCGATCTGGAATCGGAAGACGCCAAATCGTCGGCTGCATGCAACATCCTGTGGATGCCGTGCGCCCAGTTAAGAGAGCGGACGAGTATACAAGCGGTCGGAAACCTCATCAATAACAAAGAAAAACCGCTGGCCAAACCGAAAACTTGCCTACAATGGCATCCGTGAACTTAATAAATCAACGGTTTTTGCTCCTGGCTAATTAATATGTCCATTTCGTTACCGATCTTCGACCCTGCGGCCAAGCCGCTAACGGCGGACAATGGCACCTGCGGAACCAGTACAGGAAAAAACGGGAGCGTTGTCAGTCGGTACTTGGACAACCTTGGTGATCGACAACCCCACGGTCCGCTCGCCCGAATTCCATTGCCAATGTCCATGGAAGAGGCAAAAGCCCGTGGCTGGGACGAATTGGACGTGGTTTTTGTGACCGGTGATGCTTACATCGATCACCCAAGTTTTGCCATGTCGATCCTCGGACGCGTGCTAGAAGCCGCTGGCTACCGTGTCGGAATCGTCAGCCAACCGGACTGGCATTCGTGCGAACCCTGGAAGCGTTTCGGACGACCGAGGCTGTTTTTTGGGATTAGCGCTGGCAATATGGACAGCATGATCAACCACTACACCGCGAATAAGAAAGTCCGAAACGACGACGCATATTCGCCCGGCGGCAAGATCGGACTCCGGCCAGATCGAGCAACGCTAGCTTACTGCCAACGAGCCCGCGAAGCCTACAAAGGTGTACCCGTTATCGCAGGTGGGGTGGAAGCGTCGCTTCGGCGTCTGGCCCATTACGACTTTTGGAGCGACAAAGTTCGCCGCAGCATCTTGCTCGATAGCAAAGCGGATCTGGTCGCATTCGGCATGGGTGAGAATTCCATTGTCGAAATGTGCCGGCGACTCGAAGCCGGAGAAACAGTCAAGGATCTGCGAAACATGCGCGGCGTGGCTTATGCCCTAGGTGCCTCCGAGCCACCGCCGACCGATGCGATCGAACTGCCATCGTACGAGGATGTGGTTGCCGACAAGATCGCTTTCTCCAAAGCCACTCGCACGATTCACAATGAAACGAATCCGCTCAACGCCAAAAAACTGATGCAACGTCACGGAACACAGACCATCGTCTGCAACGTCCCTCAGTTGCCGCTCAGCGAAGAAGCGATGGACCGCATCTACGGCCTGCCATACACTCGGCGAGCTCATCCAAGTTACACTGAGCTGATTCCATCGTTCAACATGATCAAGAACTCGGTCACGATCATGCGTGGTTGTTTCGGTGGCTGCACGTTCTGTTCCATCACTGCCCACCAAGGCCGCATCATTCAGTCCCGTTCGAAAGAATCCGTCTTGAACGAGATCAGGACGATGACTGAGGACAAAGATTTTAAAGGGATCGTCAGCGACATTGGCGGACCAACCGCCAACATGTACCACATGCGATGCACCAAGCCGGATGTCGAAGCCAAGTGCCGTCGCCAATCCTGCGTCCATCCCAAGATCTGCAAACTCCTCGGGGTAGACCATACCCCTGTCATCGAGTTGATGCGAGAGTCTCGCGAGATTCCAGGGATTAAGAAAGTCCTTGTGGCTAGCGGTGTTCGGATGGATTTGGCCCGACAATCGCCCGAGTATATTCGGGAGCTGACTGAACACCATGTGGGTGGCCATTTGAAAGTGGCTCCGGAACACGTCGACGCGGACGTTCTATTCAAGATGCGCAAGCCAGCCAACGACGACTTCGAGTTCTTCACCGAGCAATTTAAAAAAGCATCCGAGGACGCTGGCAAGAAGCAGTATCTCATCCCGTATTTCATCGCGTCGCATCCGGGCAGCTCGATTGAATCGATGATTGAGCTCGCCGTATTTTTAAAACGTAACGGTTACAAACCTGATCAGGTCCAGGACTTTATTCCGGCGCCGCTCGATATTGCGACCAGCATGTATTACACCGGGCTCGATCCGTTCACGCTCAAGCCGGTCTTCATTGCTAAAGCGCTGCGTGATCGCAAGTCGCAACGGGCTTTGATGCAGTTTTTTAAGCCGGAAAATTACTTTGAAGTTCGCGACGCGCTGCGATCGGTCAATCGGAATGATCTCATTGGCGAAGGCTGCGATTGTTTGATCCCGTCAAGACCGCCCAAGGAAGCCATGGAACGTCGTCGCGAGGATGCGAACAAACGCTTTCGAGGCGAGTACGTTCACACGATTCCCAATCCGAGCGCGCAGCCCGCCGAAACAAATCAGAACGACGGATCTAACACCGATTCCGTCTCCGAGAAGCCGCTTGAAGGACAGCGACGCAAGAGCCCTAAGAAGCAGCAACGGGGTGTTTCTAAGGGTGGCGACAAGAAGCCAAACACAGGCTACCGACCTGGCCGAAGAGTATGAGGTTAGGTCGCCAAAACAAGGTTGAGGGGAGACAAGCACCCGAACCTATCAAGTAGTGCTCCTGAGACGAATACAATCGTCAATCTATTTCATCCTCGCTGGCGGAATGGCGATTTTGGCACCGATGAGTTGAAATTGGTTTGCTAAGATCCAACGCAAGTGTGAACTGCAAATCGTCCCTTTCGCTAAAAGTCAAAGGCGTTGTTGAGACATGTTAAGTACCAAGCTTTTCAAGGAGTTTTTTGCTAGTGAAAAATCGGGTGGTCTGGTTCTTATCTTGGTGACCATCGTTTCGCTTTTCCTAGCGAACTCGATGGTTGGAGAGCCATTGATCCGCTTTTTTCACCATAAGTTTTGGGGACTGTCGGTAGAGCATTGGGTGAATGACGGTTTGATGTTCCTTTTCTTTTTGATGATTGGGCTTGAGTTAGAGCGAGAGATTTATGAAGGCGAACTTTCGTCGTGGCGCAATGCGGCGTTACCTGTTTTCGCCGCTGTGGGTGGGATGATAGTACCAGCCGCGATCCATTTCGCATTCAATGCGGGTACTCTCACGCAGCGCGGGGCCGGCATTCCGATGGCAACGGACATCGCTTTCTCCCTTGGCGTACTATCGTTATTTGGAACCAAAGTTCCTTACGCCCTCAAAGTGTTTTTGACTGCCTTAGCCATAGCGGATGATCTTGGAGCAATCGTTGTTATCGCTGTCTTTTATACCAAGGGCATTACGGCCAGCTATCTCGGCGGGGCGCTCGCCATTTTCGCGATACTAGTGGTGCTCAACCGCACGAGGGTCAATATCCTCTTACCCTACTTGATCGGCGGAGCCTGTATGTGGTGGTGTCTTTTGCATTCAGGCGTCCACGCTACTATTGGGGGTGTACTCCTTGCGTTTGCAATCCCGTTTTCCAAGGAAACCCACGATTGCATTTCGCACCGACTTCAGCGTCGGCTCCACTTCCCCGTGGCGTTGGGAATATTGCCGATTTTCGCTTTGGTCAACACCAGTATTCCGATTGGGGGTGAATGGTATCGTGAGCTGATGCAACCCAATGCGATTGGAATTTTTTTGGGGTTGGTCATCGGCAAGCCGGTTGGGATTCTTGCGTTTTGTGGATTTGCAATCGCATTCAAGTTGGGGCGACTCGCGGATGAATTGAGTTGGAGTCATCTACTGGGCGCTGGCCTACTGGCTGGCATTGGCTTTACGATGTCCATTTTTGTTTCCTTGCTCGCCTTCGAGGATCCGGTGCTAATCAATATTTCGCAAATCACGGTCCTGATCGCGTCGTGTTGCTCCGCAGCGTTGGGGGCGGTTTGGTTTCTGTTCTTTATTCCCGAGGCATCCACCAGCGGTATGGAACCATCCGGCTAACCAGCTTTTCCCACCATCAACGATTCAGCGTTGTGCAGTTCCACACTTTTTGCGGTGCCAAAGCTCCGCTGGATGCCTTACAATGGGCGAGCGATTCCGTGGGGTTGGCTGCTTTTTGGCCGTCGCGATGACAAGCTAAAAACCTATCCCACATCTTTTTTCAAGGAAACATGGGTTGATGGGCGAGTTGGATATTAACGCGATCTTGGGCCCGGCTGGAAGTATCTCGCGCCGTATCAAGAACTACGAGCATCGCAACGAACAGATGGCCATGGCCGAAGCCGTCGGTGACGCGCTGCGCAACCGAAAGCATTTGATTGTCGAAGCAGGTACCGGCGTCGGCAAAAGTTTCGGCTATCTCGTACCCGCCATCCTACATGCGACATCCGCTGAAAACGCCATGGCAGGGAAAGCCAAACAGGCCGAGCCGTTAGGTGGCAAGCGAAAAGCCAGTGGCGAACGCCAAGACGGGGAGGAGGAGGAAGTGCAGGAGCAGCAGCAGGAGCAGGATTCCGTCAAGCGAATCATCGTCAGCACGCATACCATCAGCCTCCAAGAACAGCTCATCTCCAAGGACCTGCCACTGCTCAAAGCGGTCATTCCGCGTGAGTTCACCAGCGTGCTAGTCAAAGGCCGTGGTAATTATTTGTCCAAGCGACGTTTGGAACTGGCGGTTAGCCGATCTGTCAGTCTTTGGAGCAACGAACAAGATCACGATCACCTCAACTCGGTCCAAGACTGGGCGCGTACCACCAACGACGGTTCGCTCAGCAGCATGGCTTTTCGGCCACCGGGCAACGTTTGGGACGAGGTGGCAAGCGATTCCGGAAACTGCATGGGGCGGAAATGCAATCATCACGAGACTTGTTTCTACTATGCAGCCCGACGTCGAGTCCAGAATTCGCAAATCCTAGTGGTCAATCATGCTCTCTTTTTTAGCGACTTGGCCTTGAAAGCGCAGGGTGGCGGCATCTTGCCAAAATACGATTCGGTCATCTTCGACGAATGCCATACCATCGAAGCGGTCGCAGGCGAACATTTGGGCCTTCAGATCAGCAACTCGCAAATCGATTATACCCTTCGAAAACTCTACAACCCGAGAAGCGAAAAAGGCATTTTGGTGGCCCTCGGGCTAAGACAATTAACGCAGGATACCTACCGCTGCATGGAATCGCTGGACGATCTCACTGCGGATTTGGTCGGCTGGCTAACCGGTCAAGAAAAAGCCAACGGACGGGTCCGAGCTCCTTTGCCCATCGAGTCCGTTTTGGGAGAACGGTTGCAGACGCTTTCGGAGCAACTTGAGCGATATGGCCAAGACCTCAAAGATGCCAACAGCCGTCTCGAAATGATGTCCGCCAGTCAACGCTTGAGTTCGCTCGCTGCCAGTATCGACCAATGGCTTCAGCAAAAAGTGGACGACTCGGTCTACTGGCTGGAGCAACAGACCAGGAACACCCAATCTCGCAGCAGTGTTCGGATCACGATGCGGAGCAGTCCACTCGATATTGGGACCCATTTGCGCAACCAATTGTTTCGTAAAGTCAAAAGCGTCATCATGACGAGTGCGACCGTCGCCACGGGTCAGAGCAAGGGTAAGGGCTTTGTTTTTTTTCAAGGACGCATCGGAGCCACCGGTTCAAAGACTCTGCAGGTCGGAAGCCCATTTAACTATCCAAAACTTGTGGAAGTCCACTTGATCACCGATATCGCTGACCCCTCTCTGGATAAGTTGAAGTACGAACAGGCCATCATCCCTGTGCTCAAGCACTTCGTCGGCCAGAGCGATGGCCATGCGTTCGTACTGTTCACCAGTTACGACATGCTTAGAAAGACTTGTACGGCCCTGACTCCGTGGATGAACGAAAACAATCTGACGATCTACTCGCAGGCCGACGGTGTCCCTCGCAATCAATTGCTTCAAGCATTCAAGGAAAATCCGCGAGGCGTTTTGTTTGGTGCCGAGAGTTTCTGGCAAGGGGTTGATGTTCCCGGCGATGCGCTCCGACTGGTGGTTATCAGCAAATTGCCTTTCAGCGTACCTGACCATCCATTGCTAGAAGCCAGGTTAGAAGCGATTCGAAAAGCTGGTGGCAATCCCTTTCAAGACTATCAATTGCCTGAGGCGGTAATCAAATTCAAACAAGGCTTTGGCCGTCTTATCCGAACTGCAACGGATTCAGGAATCGTGGTCGTTACGGACCCTCGTATGACGACCAAAGCCTATGGCCAAACGTTTTTGGATTCCTTGCCCCGTTGTCCCGTTGTCCGCGTTCCTGCATCCCGACTGATTCGTTCCTAGACAATGAATCTGAACCAAATCTTGGACGCGAGCGAGCACGATGCGTTTCAAAAGGCTCTGCAGAGCTTTAGCGATCGGTGTGTTCGACTTCATGTGAACCGTATGGAAACGGAACTGCCTTTCGCTGTTACCGAAGTACCTTGGTATCCATGGGGGCGTTTTCTAGCCGATGCTACCATTCGGCCTGCGTCGTTTTTGAACTACGCAACGGCTGACTACTACATTCAGGATGCAGCATCGCTGCTGCCGCTTGCACTCTTAGACCCACGTCCCATGGACATGATCTGCGATTTATGTGCGTCCCCTGGTGGCAAGGCATCGGCGATTGCCGAGCGACTAGGACCGCATGGATTCCTGTTGGCGAACGAGAGCATCCGATCTCGAGTCGACGTCTTACGGTATTCCTTGGCCAAGACGGGCAATCCCAGTTTCGCCGTTTCCTCGTACGACCCAGACGACCTTGCGAGTCACATGCCGCAAGCGTTTGATGCGGTGCTGGTCGATGCACCGTGTAGTGGCCAGACGCTTGTTGGCCGAAACAAGCGTGATGACAATGCCTTTTCCGAGAATCAAATTGAACATTGTGCCCTTCGTCAGCAACGCATACTTCAGTCGGCTATCCGAATGCTCAAGCCCGGTGGCCGATTGGTCTATTCAACATGTACGTTTGCGATGGAAGAAAATGAATCGCAAATCCAATGGCTGCTAGAGCAGTTTCCCGATGCTTGGGAACCGATCGAGCCCAAGCCGCTTGAACCCTGGCGTTCTCCCAACCAAGCTGGTTGCTATCGACTATGGCCCCATCGCGACCGCTGTGCAGGTGGATTTGCGGCTGGGCTTCGACTGGTCAAAGAGATCGATTTTGAGCCAATGGCGTTGAGTACCCGCGTTGGAAAACAGCGTGAGTTGTCGGCAGGAAAAACAAAGCAGCGAACAGAACTTGAGAAACAAAAGAGAGTTCAAGAAATGCTTAATGCGTTAGGGGAGTTTTCGCACGTGACGACCGAATGGCAAAAGGGTTTTGCGCAATGCATGACAGCCGGTGTACGGAACGCAATGGAAAGACACTTAGCCGTAGCCATGGAGCCGATGGCCGTCCTAATCGAGACCGGCAATCATTTTGTTCCAACACAAGGGTTGGCGCTCTTGGACAAAAAGTTTTTCATACCGCATCGTGTTTTGGCGTTAGACAAAGATCAAGCCAAGCAATTTGGGGGCGGAGCTTCGGTAGCTATTGTGCCGTCGAATGATCGGTCGCACGCGCAACAGTTAAGCGGCTGGGTGATTGCAACCTGGAATGGCAGGGGGCTAGGTTGGTGCAAAGCGCTAAGCAACCGATTAAACAATCATTTGCCACCCTGGGCGAGATTGCGAATGGGATAGAGCGAAATGGGAGTCATGGGAAGAATGGGAATTATGATCTTCATTACTCCCATTCTTCCCATCATGCCTATTTTCACGCGATCGTTCACTCATAACAACCTTGACTACGAAATCAAATCATGCACTACGTTGCCATGCACATCGGTTAGGCGATAGTCGCGTCCTTGGAACCGATAGGTTAGTTTTGTGTGATCGAACCCCAGCAAGTGCAACCAGGTCGCTTGAAGGTCGTGAACATGAACGGGCTTGTCTACGATGGAGAAACCGAGTTCGTCGGTGCTGCCGTAGTCGAAGCCACCCTTGGCCCCTCCGCCTGCCATGAACATCGTAAAGCAATCTGGATAGTGATCGCGACCGAGTTGAGCCCCCACCGCCGTGCGTCCTTCGCGGAAGGGGGTACGTCCGAACTCACCGCCCCAAATGACGAGCGTGTCATCCAATAGGCCACGCCGTTCCAAGTCCTTGATCAAGGCTGCGACTGGTCGGTCCATGGTTTCGCATTTCTTGGTTAGGCCATCGCGAATATCTTCGGCTGGTCCGGTACCATGAAAATCCCAGCCCCAGTCGAAGAGCTGCACGAACCGCACCCCCGACTCTACCAGTCGCCTCGCCAATAGACAGTTATTGGCCAAACTCGCCCCGCCGACTTTGGCACCGTATGCGTCAAGGGTTTCTTGCGTTTCTTTGGAAATGTCCATGACTTCAGGAACACTCGTCTGCATCCGAAAGGCGAGTTCGTACTGTGAAATACGTGTTTGCGTTTCGGGATGGCCAAGCTCCTCGGCTTGAATGGCATTGAGTTGGCTGATCGTGTCCAAGGTCTTTCGGCGTAGATTGCGGTCCATACCAGCCGGATCCGAGGCAAATAGAACCGGGTCCCCTTGCGAGCGACACTGGACTCCTTGGAAAACGCTGGGCAGGAAGCCGCTACCGAACGAACTTCGACCGCCGTTTGGTTGTACGCCACTGCTAATAAGAACAACGAAGGCCGGCAGGTTCTCGTTTTCACTGCCTAGTCCGTAAGAGACCCAAGAACCAAACGAAGGCCGACCGCTGCGTGGCGAACCGGTGTAGATCAAGAGCTCGGCGGGCGCGTGATTGAACTGGTCGGTGTGCATGCTGTGCACAAGGCAAAGATGGTCAGCCACACCTTGCAAATGCGGCAAGCAATCCGAGAGCATCACCCCGGAATTTCCGGAGGCAATGAATTTGTGTGAAGTACCAAGGAGCTTCGGGACACCGGTGGTGAAAGCAAACTCCTTTCCTTTGAGGACCGAGTCGGGAGCATCTTGGCCATTGAGTTCGATCAACTTGGGTTTGTAGTCGAAAAGATCCAGGTTGGGTGGCGATCCGGTCATGTGCAGATAGATCACACGTTTCGCCTTGGGCGCAAAGTGCGAGACTTTGCGTGCAAGGGAGTCGGCCGCTGCTGCCGAATTCGACGATGATGCTCCGATGAGGTTCGACAGGGCCAAAGCACCCAGGCCTGTCGACGTTTGCCCTAGAAAGTACCTTCGTGTTCGCAATGCGAGTTGTTGTTCGATAACAGAGTTCATGGTTCGATCGGATTTAAACGATGTATAGAAAATGATTTAAGGGGTCATCAGAAACTCGTCGAGGTTCAGAATCACATTGCAAATGGTCGTCCATGTTGCAAGTTCGACCGGATCTGCGTTGGTTGGCAATGGACCGATTGGCTCGGTTGCTAGTTTGTTGGCTCGCTCGATTTCGCTAGAAAGTTCATTTCGAGTCTGGAGATACAGTTTCGTGATCGCTTCGGTCTCTCGGGCAATCGGCTGACGCGAGAGGGCCAATTCAAAAACCCGTTCTGCACGCTGTTCGATGGAACCTGTGGGCAAGTCGTAAACAACAACTCTTCTTGCTAGCCCTTGGGCAGCTTCGACGTAGGCTGGATCGTTTAACGTAACAAGGGCTTGTAGCGGTGTATTGGTTCGATCTCGCTTAAGGACACAAACTTCACGATTCGGTGCATCGAAGGTTGCCATGGATGGATACGGGTTCGACCGACGCCAGAGGGTGTAGAGTCCGCGTCGAAAGCGATCTTCACCTTTGCTAGTCTCCCAGTCGGTTTTGCTGCCGAATGCGGCAGTCAAGCCGAGTGACGGTTGCGGAGGGCGAGCTGGCGGACCGTAGAGACGTTGAGACAATAGACCGGCTGAAGCGAGTGCCATATCGCGAACTTGTTCGGCCGTAACTCGAAAGCGAGGGCCACGCGAAACATAAACGTTGTCAGGATCTTCTTCGTAGCGTTTTGGCGACACCGAAGACTGCTGTCGGTAGGCAGCCGACATAACGATGTTGCGAATAAACCGTTTCGTGTCCCATCCATTATGTATCAATTCGGAGGCCAAAAGTTCAAGCAACTCAGGGTTACTCGGCAGATCGCCTTGGGAACCAAACTCTTCGCTTGTTCGCACAATTCCCACGCCGAAGAAAGTCTCCCAATAGCGATTTGCGATCACGCGGGCTGTGAGTGGATTGTCTGGCTGCATCAGCCATTTTGCGAACTCCAAGCGGTCCATTTTGGCAGGAACACCGTTTGTGCTTGTTGGTTTCCATGGATGAAAGGCTTTGGGCACGTCAGGCGATACCAAATCACCTTGAATCTTGTAATTGCCCCGTATTTGGATATGCGTTTTCCGTTGTTTGTCGGCGGCTAATTCACTGAGAATGGGTACGGTCGTTGTCGGCTTGATCTCATTGATTTTTTTTCTTAGCGCATCACGCGAGTCACGCAATACTTTTCGACTCGGAGCCGTTGTTGACACGTAATGCAAATGCAGTGAGTCGTTTTCGGAGCTGGAACGTGTATCGGGCTTAAGGGACAGTATTTTCGCAATATTCGATGGCAGGCCAATCATTCGTTCAGCGCGAACGTCGGAAGCGAATCCAATCGCAAAGCTAGCAAGCAAGGCTCGTCGATGGGTCGACTCGAATTTCAACGTCAGTCGCAGCGAGACATTACCTGCAAATGGATTGTTGTCGATGAGTTCCTTCAGTTTGTTGGTTTGAATTGCGATGTTCAGTTGGTGCGGTTGGTCAATCGAGCCACCCACCGCCCATCCGGACTTGGCATCCCCGTCGATCGCATTGGACGGAGCGAAGCCATCCTGTGCATAATCGGCGTTTGCAAGGAGAAGGGGGATCTGAATCGAAGACTGGATTTCAAAAGACTGACTTTCCTTGGGTTTATCGATGATGGATTCCCAAAGTGTTTTTCGCTCCTCGGAGAGGATAGTTAGCCGCGCGCCAGTCAATCTGCTTCCCACATCCGCATCGGCTCGATTCCAGACAACGATTTTGTCGATGGAAGCGTCCTTGCCAAGGTCGACTTCCCACCATGGATCGGTACCACTGGCTGTGTGGGTGGTTGAATTGTCTGAGTACTTTCCCGACGTGTTGCCATCGAGGGCTCGTTCGGCCTTGCCCTCGAAGTCCGTACTGCTTTGAGTAGCTTTGGCCCCCTTGGCTAAGTTCTCGTCGTTGGAAAAAATTTGGACTTCGGCGAGAGAGAGGATTTTGCTTTCTCCTGGCAATTCGATTCGCACAAATCTGCCGCTCATCGAATTCGAATCCACACGGATCAAGCTGGCGGCCAAATTAGTTAGAACAAAGTTTCCATCACCGATGGCAGCGCCACCGTTGGGCAAGGCTGCATCGGGAATGCTTCGCACTTGTAGACCCGAGAGAGAATCGATCGAAACCCCATTTGGAATGGGCAGCTCGATGGTGTAGGTATCGGTGTCGGCAATCGCCTCAACTTTGATATCGCCATTTTCTCTGATTGAGATCGGGGACTTGGACTTAGCTTTAGCGGATGCCGGCAGGAAGGACTGCCAGAGGATAGGTGTGTGCAGTTCATCTGCCCATATTCGTTGTTCAGGCTTGAGTGTTTCATCGGGAGCTTTGAGTGCTAGCTCCACGGTGGCGAGTTCTTTTTGCGTCTCATCTTGATCACGGCGTTGTTCGTGGGTGAACCACTTGAGTGTCGGGCTTTCGTCTGTTCGGTCTGCGTCCTTGGTTTGATTCAATATAGCGAAGACCTGAAAATACTCCGCCTGGGTGATCGGGTCGAACTTGTGGGTGTGGCATTGCGCGCAGGCCATCGTGACCCCCATCCAGACCGCCATGGTGGTGTTGACGCGATCGACGACAGCTACGTTACGAAACTCTTCGTCGTTGGTGCCACCCTCATTGTTGGTCAATGTGTTGCGATGAAAGGCGGTGGCCACCAGTTGCTCGTCCGTTGGGTTGGGGAGCAAATCTCCAGCCAGTTGTTCGATGGTAAACTGATCGAAGGACATACCGTCGTTGATGGCTTTGATGACCCAGTCGCGATAGGCCCAAATCGTTCTGGGCGGATCGTCGGCATAGCCTGCTGAGTCCGCGTATCGAGCAAGGTCTAGCCATTTCCGCCCCCAGTGTTCGCCGAGTGCGGGCGAAGCCAACAGTTCGTCGACCAATTGTTCGTATGCATTGAAACTCGTATTCGACTGGAATGCCAACTGCTGTTCCAAAGTCGGAGGCAGACCAGTCAGGTCGAGGGTGAGTCGCCGAAGGAGCGTGTTTCGATTCGCTTCTTGAGTCGGCTCCCAGCCACGTTCCTTTAGTTTTTTCAAGACGAGCAAATCGATTGGTGAGCGTTGCCAAGCTGGAAAAAAATCGGCGGGGAGGGAGTGTACTGGGATATTGGATTGAATTTGATCGAATGACCAGTGCTTTGAATACTTTGCACCGGACGTGATCCATTGCTTAAAGAGTTCGGCTTCTCTTTCGGTCAATTTGGCGCCGAAATGCGGAGGGGGCATTCGCTCGGACTCATCGTTCGAAACAATTCGACGGATTAATTCCGACTCGCTTACCTTGCCAGGAACAATGGCTCGCGAGCCTGAGTCGGCCGGTGAGGTGGCGGATTCAAATTCGTTAAGTCGCAACCCCGATTCCACTTTCGAATCGTCCGGCCCATGGCAAGCGAAGCAACGATTGGAAAGGATTGGTCGAATGTCGGTCTTGAAATCGACTTTGGACGGTTCTGACAAAGGTTCCGCTGCGAGTATTCTTTCGAACGACACCAGGAGAAAAGCCAAAACAAGGAGTTGGAGGGGAATAGGTGAGGCTCGCATTTGGGATGCTGGGAGGGAAGTTTTGGTATTTAGATCGACTGCTCTTAGACTCTAGATTATAGCATCGGAGTTTGCTGAAAACATCGCGAAAAGGCTACTTCCGCTATGCCAACGAAAAAAGGGCTCCCGGTTTTGGAAGCCCTTTTCGCAAGAGGTTCAGTTCAGGTATTCAGGTTCTAGCGACCGCCCTGGAACAACAATTGAATCCCGTAGGTAAAGACCGCAAACACACCAAAGTTCGCCGCCTCTTCGCAAGCCTTGTATCTCAGGATCAGCGTGTCGCCTGGTTGAACCAAAGGTCTTTCACGGGGATCCTGCGCGGCTTTTGTCAGATCGACTTGAATGGTTATTTGTCCGTTGCAAGGTGTTTTTCGCAGAATAAAAAGCTCGCCTGGGGGGATGGTATACTGTTGAATTCCAAAGCCACCGCCACCGCTACCACCGGATCGGCTTCCCACACCTTGGCCTGCCAGACCCATCGCACCCAAAACATCCAGGTCATAGTCACGTGGAATCAAGTATTCTCCGCCAGGTAGTAGACCGCCTGTGTAGAAAACTTCTGCTTCACGAGATTCGATGTAGACTACGTCCCCTTCCTCAAGGATCACGTCTTCGGATTTGAATGCTGGGATCACACCCATTGGAAGCCGCATAGGGATCTTGAGCACGGTAGGATCATCTGGAAGTGGAGGAGGGCATCCGCATGGATCTGGGTTGCAATAATACTGTTGGTAAAACTGCTGAACAAAATCATCTCGTTTCTTTTGGTCTGCTTTTCCAGCACGCAAGATTTTGATTTCGTTCTTGGCGTTGACGCCAGGCAGACCGCCCGAAGCCATCAGAGCGTGGAGAACGTCGTTCTTGTAGGCATCGAGTTTGATCATGCTGCCAGCCGCACTTTGGTCAGAGCCGCGAATATAAGCGCCCTTGGCCCCTCCACCTTGCTGCTGTTGACCGCGTTCCGAACCGACGTCTTGCCTCACGACAACAACGTTGTATTGTCGCTCTTTCATCATGGTGACAATCGGACGAAGTCGCTCTGCATTGGTAAAAATCCTAGCATCCAAATACGCCTTACGGATCAGATCGGTGACTTGTTCGATCGTCATCCCCTTGACCTTGATCGGAGCAATCGAAGGCAGGGCAATGGTCCCATTCTCTTGAACTACGATCGGAAAGCCCAGCGATGGATCGAGGGTGCTTTTCTCGTTCGGGAAGTTTACTGGAGGCGGCTCAGGTGGTTTGTCGGTCGCCGTGTAGGGCAAAACACCTTCGATATAAATACCGAGGATATCTCCTTTGTCTATCAGGTATTGCCGAGGCGGTTCCTGGGTTAACCTCGAAGGATCCAGGGGCACTAAGTTGTTCTTAGATTGCGCCAAGAATTGGGGTGGCAGGCGACGCACGGGAATGCCCGCCAAAGGCTGAGTTAGCGATGTACATCCAACGTTCATCGCACCTGCAGCCATCAAGCCCGCCAGTGAAAAGGATCTAAATAGACGAGTCAGCATGCGACCCCCATTCTTTTTTGATTCGACGAGCGTCATAGGATTCCGTTCCATAGACATAGTAGTTACCTCGTTCGCCGGTAGGCGTGGATACTTGATGATTGCAGTTTTGGTTACTTACTTAACGATGCTGACGCATCATCAAGAGGGTCTGTTGATCGCACAACGGCACGGAGTGCCGTTCTACACTGTGAGCTGATTATTGATTGATGAACTGGGGCGAATGGATGATTTCTGCGGGCCCCTGTTCAAGCGAAATGGGATATCCGTGCAGGTCCCCCAAAGCTTGGGTTGGAACACCTTGCGAAACGATCGCTTGCGGTCGACCGTTAGGAATCGCAGATTGAGCGATGGGGTACATCCCACTACTAGACTGATTCAGCATGCCATGCTGAGAGTACTGTTGCTGGATGGCCGATGACGTCTGGATCTGAGTCCAATTTCCAATTCCGTCTTCCTCGGCTGCTCTGGCTCCATGCGGGTACCCGGAATACCAAGCGGCAACACGAGCTTGTCCTTCGCATGACTGGTATTTCCAGCCCCAATATTCTCGAGGTGGGAAAGCAGGTGTGCAGCCTGTGCCGCCATCTGCAACTTCCATATAACCAGCCTTGAAGCCCTGCGAGAATTCCTTCATGTATTTTTCGTTACAGAAGTGCTGCTTCCGGCAGTGCCATGCTTTCGAGGCGCTGGACTTGTTCCGCTGCCCCATCATGGTTTGATTCCAATAGCCATTGTACTGCCAGCTATTGTTCAGTCCGGTCATAGCTGTGCAACCGGTAAACGGAACTGTGGCTGAGCTAGCGAGCAGCAGAAGGGCCAATCGTTTCTTAACCAGTTTTAGCCAGCCTCGCTTTTGACGAGACGCTGCTTCTTCAATGTGTTTGACCGACATTCCGATCCCCCCAAAATGTAATCTGGATGCTGGGAAGTTCTTTTCATGCTAAACCGCCGGATGGTCCGTCGGATTCATGGCACGTACTCCCTCTGTTGGGTATCGGCTAAAGCTCGTAGCTGAATTTAATGATTGTCCGGATATTAGCGGTATTGAGGAAGTTGGCTAGCATTAGGGTTCGTTGGGATATCCGATTTGTGACGGGTATCCACATGGAGAATTCATTCCAAGGATGTTATCGAATAGAATTTGACGAGATTGGGAGATTTGCTATTACAATCGGATTGGGGAGTTCTGCCGTTTCCTATGGCGGGCGCTCGCATGCATCCACAACCCTAAGTATCCAAAATCGCCCATGTCTCATCTCACGGAAAAACGCGCTGATAGAAGACGTGAAGTGAAACGATCTCCGAAGGTGCCGAGAGGGCTTTGGAGCGGAATTGAGACTTCAGAATGGATACTGTGTTGTGCCGTCTTACTACTGATCTTGGCTTTGCCTTGGTACTACGGATGCGTTCAATGGAAATCGCAGTATATCCTCGCTTGGGTTGGAGTGGTTTTCAGTTGCTCGATGGCTCTGCATTGCATTGTTAGCATGGTGAGCCGTTCGCGGGACCTAAGCATCCCTTGGCTTACTTGGCTGTTCTTTTTTCTTGGTGGCATGGCGTTCCTACAGTCTTCGCCGATCTTTTCGTGGCAGGGCAATGACGTTGCGCCTCGTTCCGTCCAATTGCAACGCTGGGCGCTTGGTTTGTCCGATGCACCCTCGTCGCTGCAGAAGACGTTGTACACGACGTCGAAACAGCCAGCTCGTGACGGGCCGGATTTGATTTCGAATGTGCCGTGCGATCTCAAAAACGTGCCAGACGCGGAGCGCAAATTAGCCTGGAGTATTGAACCCCTTCACACGCGAGGGGCTGCCGGCTCATTAATGCTTTGCGGACTTTTGGTGTGGATTGGTCGAGCGGTCTTTTCCAATTCCTCAAAACAGCTTTGGTTGTTTGGCACACTAACTTTGATAGGGATGTTGATTGCATGTGTTGGCGTTCAAGGTGCAATTTCCTATCAATCGCTGAATTTTCTTGGTTTGAGGTCGGGTTCTTCGTTCGCCACTTTTGTGTCCAAGAACTCTGCAGGAGGCTTCTACAACATTTGTATTGCAGGTAGCTTGGGACTTTTGGGCTGGACGTTACTCAATACACAGCGCAATTCGAAGGACACCCGCTACCGTTTTCCGGACACGAGCCTTTTTGCCAAGGTACGGGGTTTCGCTGAGGATAGTCTCGCTGACTTGAACACGGCTCAGATTACCGCCATGCTGTGTCTGATCGGAATCGTGGCCGCCCTGCTAATAAGCCTTTGTCGTGGTGCAGCCGTCAGCGCTTTGGGTGCAATTGTCATTGCGGCTTTTATTGCAAATGCACGGAGCCCGAGTCGCGGGAACTGGGCAATTGCAGTAGCCGTAGCTACGACAATCTTCGCAAGCTTGGTGGCCTTTCAAATCGACGAAAAAGCGTATGCGAGGTTGGAAAGCCTGTCGGAAATCGATATCGATGAGGAACTGCAAGCAGGCCGAGCCTATATTTGGTCCGTGGCGTGGAAGGCCATGACGTTTTACGGCTGGCTCGGAAGCGGGCTTGGGACATTCCATTACGCGTATTTACCGTTTCAAGAACCTTCCTCCGGTGGCTGGTATTATCATGCAGAAAGCCTGTACGCCCAATGCGGAGTGGAACTCGGCTATTTGGGAATTACCGCATTCGCGGTTGCAATTGTCATGTTGGTTGCGGGGCTCCAACGCCCGCCCGCCAAAGAGAACTGGAAACTCGCATTTCCTTCCAAACTTGCGGGCGCTTACTTGGTGTTCAGCCAAGCCTTTCATTCGTTTGTGGATTTCGCAATCATTCTACC
>JANPNA010000347.1:0-53525 GCA_031427235.1 Pirellula sp. | reverse complement strand
CGTCCGTCGGAGGCAAGCTCCGATCGGACGAAAATACTTCACAGCGTTTCCTGAAAGGGTCACAGATTCTGCGATCCTTTCAGGATCGGAACGCTCTGCACGATTCTTTTCCGGTGGTGTCGCTCCGCTCAACCACCGGCTAATATCTGATATCCCTTCGGGATGAAAAGTTGCGCAACACTAAATGCACCACAACCCCAAACTTTTAACACCCCAGGCTTGCTTCACCGTCCACAATTGGCGTACTAACCTGGATTATTCATTAGCCGTAGGGCGTCAGCCGGCTATCGCCGCATCAGGGCGTATCCAACGATTGATTCAACGTTATAAACCTTGCCTGATATTCAGCCAGAGTCTTTCGATGATTGGCGTTGCTAGGTTCGGACCGCAGCGCATCTTCTTCGCTTGCGATAGCTTGCTGAAGATACAGCCGCGCCCGATCTAAGTCATCTCGTTTTTCCATCACTACACTCAACTTGTTGAGAGCATCAGCGAGCATACACAGGTCATGTGGCTTGCGACCGAACTGCTCGACCAACTCACGAAATTGCTCTGTCGATGTGCGATACGCATTTTCGGCTTCGTCGTCCCGATTGGCATAAGCTAAATTTGAACCAAGTGCGAGCCAGTCGTGCCCCAATTGGTGCCGGTCGTCGTAGCGCGATCCACCGTGTTCGATGACGAATTGCCGATGTTTGATCGCCAGGGCTAGTGCATCGGCCGCTTGAGTGTACTCGTTCTGTTTTTCCCTTTGGCCCGCCAGATTGGCGTACTGAATCGAGGCGAATCGTTGGTACTGTCGATTCTCTGGATTACGGTGAATGGCGATCAATTCATGGTGCAGAGCTCGTTCAATCATCAAAATCGCGTCCGTCGAAGAGATCGCGTTAGTCAGGTTGGTAATGTTGTTCAGGTTACCGGCCAGCCTATGATGATAGTCCGCGTAATCGGGACCCTTCCGGTAGGTGCCAGGCATACACCGGTTCCTCGATTCCGTTCGGGTACTCATTCATACACGATTTTTCGAGCTCCAGCACACTTCGGCGGTGAGTAAGATCGTAGAAAGAAGCAGAATTGGGTTATTTAAGCTTGCCAAGTTGGGCGACCGTTAAGTGGGGTAAGCATCCTGCTTGCCAATCAGAGCGCCATGCAAAATCCGCAAGCTGGAAGCTTACGCCACATTTGCCAACCGTCTTCTGCCGGGATCGGGGACACAGGACGGGATTGGAGACACAGGATATTTTACCAAAGGGAATTTCGTCGACCTAACTTGGCTCGCGAACCGGACCGACCAAGCGAAATGCATGCATTGCACTACGCACGTCGAGTTAAATGCAAATGTTTGCTAATCGAAAACTTTGTCCGCTCGGTCTACCCCCCCGTAAAAGTGCTGTGTCCCCATGCGTGTCGTGTCCCCCCATGCGTGTCGTGTCCCCATGCGTGTCCCCCAAATCACGATGGTTCGCGAGCACGCCTCAAACAGTTGCTCTTCTGTTTGGTTTAAGTTCGGTGGCGACTACCGCAGTGGGCGTCGTTCGAGGTGGCGAATTCACGCAGTGAGGTCCGAAAACGGCGAGTATTCTTTTCGCAAGTCGCCTATGATGTCAGGAATGGACAAGCGATTGAGTTTACGGG
The DNA here is from genome assembly GCA_031427235.1 of Pirellula sp. Lineage (GTDB taxonomy): Bacteria > Planctomycetota > Planctomycetia > Pirellulales > Pirellulaceae > JBKCUI01. The sequence continues at coordinate 51,890 of JANPNA010000347.1, read as the reverse complement.
AAATGGGGGCGTGATCTCAAGCGTGGTGGCCATGGCGTGACTACGCGGTACTTCATCTTTGGCACTTAGCGACTTAGCGGGCGAACGACCCTGAGGAGATAACAATGTGGTTTGATGAATTCAAGACACCGATTGGAATGTTGAAAATTGCCGTCGATGCAAGGGGCTTGCGTTACGTGTTGTTTGAAAGCAACAAGCACGAACCATCCCATGGCGTGGAGTGGAAGAAGGATCGGAAGGTGACGAACGAGGCTCGCCAACAACTGCTTCAGTATTTCTCAGGCGAACGCATAGAGTTCGAACTGGAGATAAGTTTAGCTGGAACGGAATTCCAGCGGCGAACATGGCAAATGCTTGCCAGCATTCCGTATGGCCAGACATGGAGTTACGCCGAACTGGCCAAGCGTGTGGAATCTCCAAAGGCCGTACGGGCGGTGGGAGCGGCCAATGGACGAAATCCGCTACCGATTGTGTTGCCGTGTCATCGAGTCATTGGTAGCGACGGATCCTTGACCGGTTTTGGCGGCGGCTTGCCCGTGAAGAAATGGCTTCTTGAACATGAAAACCGACAGGCTACTTAGCAGGGCGACCGATACTGTGCACTTCGAAGCCGATTTTCACGAGCTTCTCGCGATCGAGGATGTTTCTGCCATCAAAGATAAATGCTGGCTGACGCATACAATCGAAGATGCGGAGTGAGTCCACGGTTTTGAACTCGTCCCATTCCGTCAATACGGCGATGGCATGCGCTTCGGAGGCTGCGGAGTAAGCGTCACCGACCACGGTGACGTTGGTTTCGATGAGTTTCTTGTGTCTATCGGACAGGCCGCCGACACTATCCGCGAAAGACATTTCTAGTTCGCTTCGGATTTGCGATTCAGGAACACGTGGGTCGTAGATGACCAACCTAGCTCGTTCCTCTAGTAAATCGCGGCACACGTGGATGGCTGCTGACTCGCGCGTGTCATTCGTATCTTTCTTGAATGCAAATCCCCATATGGCGATCTTCTTGTCCGACACCGTATTGAACATGGTACGAACGATGCGCTCCGAGAAGCGTCTTTTTTGGTAGTCATTCATGACCACGACTTGTTCCCAGTATTGAGCGACTTCGCGAAGTCCAAAGTGTTCACACAGGTAAACCAAATTGAGGATGTCCTTTTGGAAGCATGAGCCACCGTAGCCTACAGAGGCCTTCAAAAACTTCGGGCCGATTCGCGAGTCGGTTCCAATCGCCTTGGCGACTTCGTCAATATCGGCACCGGTTGCTTCGCAAAGCGCAGAGATGGCGTTGATGGAGGATACGCGTTGCGCGAGGAATGCATTGGCCGCTAACTTCGAGAGTTCGCTGCTCCAAAGGTTGGTGGTTAGGATTCGCTCACGCGGAATCCAACGCCCGTAGACTTGAGCCAAGCGTTCGACGGCCTCAAGCGATTCACCTCCTATCAGAACTCGATCCGGATGCAGCAGATCTTGAACTGCGGTGCCTTCCGCAAGAAACTCGGGGTTGCTCAATACGTCGAAGGTGGCACCGTTGGCGGAACTGCTCAAAATGCGTTTGACCGCTTCCGCAGTCCGAACTGGAAGTGTCGATTTTTCGACAATGAGTTTGTGTCCTTTGGAACATTTGGCGATCTGGCGAGCGCATTTTTCGATGAACTCAAGGTTGGCCGCCCGTCCCGCTCCGATACCGAAAGATTTGGTCGGTGTATTGACGGCAATGAAAATGATGTTGGCGTCGCTGATGGCGGCATCCACCTGGGTTGAGAATTTCAAATTCCTCCCGCGTGCCTCTCGCACGATCTCGTCCAGCCCTGGTTCATAAATCGGTAGGTCGTCGGAATTCCACTGGTCAATGCGAGCTTGATTGAGGTCGACAACATGGACTTCAATATCTGGGCATTGTTTTGCGATCATAGCCATGGTCGGTCCGCCAACGTAGCCAGCACCGATACAGCAAATTTTCACTGGGGACTTATATATAGATGTAATCATGGTCCATTTAGAGTGCGTATGGGCATAAACAGGGTTTCCATGTGCGTTAACCGAATTGCACATAGTAGTTTCGTGTGCATGCAACTTTCAATCGTCATCATGAAGATAGCAAGCATGATAATGACTTGACGGGTGGGTTGGACCGACTAATTCCTTTTTAACGGCTGGATGGCCATAGAGAATGGATAGGCAGGCCGAATTGCTGGAGTTTCGGCGTAATCGCTTGGTCGATGGCACGTTTTTCTTGGCTCGTCATCAGCCAGTCCGTGCGACCGATCAGCACGATGACTGTCGAAAGGACCATTGCAGCCGGCACACAGCCCAGAAGAATACTAACCGGCAACAAAGTGAACCATACGCTGCGGAGTCCAAATTGAACTCCACAGCGGTGCATTTCGATAAGTGTCATCAGTAGAATTGCTCCTCCTGAAAGGGAAGTTGCTGTTATGGCACCGCGGAGACCGAACATAGGTACCCACCAAAAGTTGAGAATAATGTTCATCATCAGCCCAATTGCGATGATTATTCCTAAGGTCTTACCTCGCTCAGCACACCAGAAGTAGTTTTGCATGAGGAACGCCATGGCTGTCAAACAACAGTGCAACATGGCTTGTGGCATGATTCCAAGCCCATCGGCATATTTGCCTTGAAGCACATGTTCAAAAAGCAGTGGTGCAATAGCTAGCGACGCAACGGAAAGGATAAGGTAAAAGACGGTGGCGCATTTGAAGGTAAGCCTGAGTGAGTCCGCTACCTTGCTTTGATTCCCCGCCTCCCATTCCGAGGCGAGATACGGAAGAAGCATGCCACTCAGCATGAGCGTTAGGCTTGAAAGCAACATCGGCATGATACGACCGCTATGGAATTGACCGACCAGAGCCACGCCTTGCTCGGCCGTTTCTGCCGCCAAATGGAGCAGCATGTAGCGATCCACGACATCGAATAAATTCACCAGCAAATTCATGCACCAAACGGTAACTGCGAACGGCAGGACACGCTTCCACATGGCTCGGTGAGAAATAGCCGGTAGCAATGTGCATTCAATCTCATGCCAATTTCGAAAGGCCGGAATCGCGGGAACCAAACCAGCAACGGCTGCGATTGCAAAGGCCGCCACCAGGACCCGCCAATCGTTCATCAGCATAACTCCACAGAGGCTTGCGACCGTGAACGTCATCGAATTGCAAGTATGCATCGCGGATACGACACGCGGCTTGCGAAGTCCGCCCAGCAATTCGGTGGTTGTATTGAATAGGATCACAAGGCACAACGCCATGGCGATGAGAACCATGGTCGGGAGCGAAAGCTCGACTCCGAAAATCATGCTGCTAGTGCTGGCTGGTGCCAACACCAACGTTGTAGCACAACACATGGCTCCAATGGTCGACCCAACGGCAATCCGTCTCAAAAAGACGTTGAGCTGTCCGGAAGCTCGATACGAGGCTACGAACCGGCCGAACGTGCCGGGGAGGCCCAGCACCGCCAGCGGGGCGGCGAGAACGAAAAAGCTGCTTGAAAGCGCCCAAAGCCCAAGTTGTTCTTCGGCTAAAAAACGGCAAAGAATGAGGTTGCGAACAAACCCAACTCCGCGTTGCAACAGATTCGCCACAAGCATGAACGAAAGGCCCGAAACCAACGAATCAGCTTGTAAGCTAAGACTCGGAGGGGACCGATCTGGTTCAGAACTCAATATGGCGATGGACATTCGCTCGTTTTGGCTGGGGCAAGAATAAGACTCAACGTTTGGGCAAAGCTTGCCTGCAAACCATCGCCGGGCAAGCAAACCCCCCATTCGAGACAGAAAAGTTCGTGGCAGGCGCGACGTTGTAGCAATTGTGCCGGTTGAACTAAAACACGCGATCTTACTGGGCCGTAGTTTTTTGGAAGTCCGGGCGTGATGCCGTTTTTAACGATTCCCACGGCTTGGGATAATAATAGTGTGGGACCGATGGGCCGCGATGATTTGCATAGTTCCCGTTGCAATGGTTGGTCTGCCACGCCATGGCTTCTTGACTCGAGGGTTCTATCTTGTAAGCCAGATACCCCGATACGTACCTGGGTCGGTTGTAAACACTGCGGTATTCCGGTATCGAGTTCCAGAGGCTATGCGAAAAGATGTCTTGCCGCTGAAGGGCTGGATCCAGGTACGTTCCAGAGAGCCAGTCACCTGCCATGCTCTGGTCGGCGAAACCAGCCAGAACCAAGGTAAGCGATGCAATTCTGGCAACTTTTTGGACCATCATTTTTAACTCCACTCAAATCAGACCTAGATTAGACCCACTTTGATATCTTCGAATTTCTTGTGTTGCCGATTTCACTATTGCCGCTTGCTTCTAGAAAATGAGAAATGCATGCGTTTGCGGGAAGCCTAACGACCAGACTTTTAGGAAAACCACCCCTTTGTGGGTTGTAGTGGTTCTGTATTCCCACAGTTTCAAGACGGGAAAGATAGGCGGAATGGGACCTATGACGAAGAATTGCGGATCATTACAATCCATGCCATGTATGGAGTAATTGTTAGGTCCAGTTTGGATTGATCAAATAGGGATTAGTAAAATGAATAACAGGGTCATGCCATCTGGTTTTCAGAGAAAGCGGCTTTGGAAGTACCTTCCGTTTTGTTCGCCGATTGCGATTATGCTTTTAGCCATCGGTATTTTTGGTTTTTGGCATGTCGCAACAAGTTTGGCCCAGTTTCCATCCGCCACAGCTCAGCCTGCGGTTAGTTACGCGACCTACCAAGCGCCGATGGGGATCCCAATTTACCCTGTTGTCAATTCTCAGATGGTGCAGCAGTCAGCGACAATGATCGGCAACTCGACGTGGATTGTACCAGCCAGCTATTCGGCTGCTCCCTATACAAGCAGCAGTTTTTCGTCATCGAATTCCTCCCCATTGCAGGTTCGTAACTGGGCGTTGGAGGTTGCAAACGCTCAAAGGAACCTGGATCCCAATCGGTTGCCAGACCTTGCCAAAGCTCGGCAAAGATTGGATCAATCGATGATGGAGCTCGAGAATTTTCTTGCGACCTCACCGCAGCACCAAGCGAACTGGCTTGCGTTCCTGACTTGGAATGAGCTAAGGGCGGAACTCAAAAATGAACAGCCAGATCAAAAGCGAATTGTACAGTTCGAGAAGACATTTCGGCAGAATCACTTTGGACTCGAATTGCGTCAATTCACAGGAGTTCGCGACGCCTTAGCCGCTTACGCGCATGCATTGAAGTTTGGTTCCGACAGATCCAAGGCAATCGAGAGCTTCTCGCAACTTCTGACGAAGCTTTCGGGGCAATTGCAAATTCCAAACGTTGTTCATGATTTTGAGAATACGCGAGAAATTGGCCAATCCGTCCTGTTTCTTACGCAAGCCAATCAAGCTAGCGATTTGGTCAATGCTATTCGAGGTCGCTATGCGAGGACCAACGCCAGAGTCTTAATATCGTCAGAATTTGTCAACAAACGATTCGCAAAACCAGTCAACGAATCCAACCCGGTCGATGAAGTGATTCTAGGAACACAGATCTACGGTCAGAGCTGGCTTCAAGGATCGGTAACCCCACAACTGCTCAATAGCAACACACATGCCGCGTTGCGACTCAATTTGAACGGTTCCTTCTCGAGCCAAAGCATTGGCTACAATCGAAGTGTGAAATTGCATACCGTCGGTTCTGCCAACGTTGCAGCCAGCGAGACCATTGCGTTAACCGACGGAGGTTTGGTTCCTCTCAATGACACTACAACGGATGCCGCACTCGCGAGTCAAATCAACGACATCGAAGCGCGCATGCGAATCGTTCGCAAGATTGCTACGAAGCAAGCAGCCAAACAGAAACCGGAGGCCGACGCGATCGCCGAGGGTCGCCTTGAGAACCGTATTCGAACGCAGTTTCACGAAAGGCTTTCGGATCAGATCGCCGAAGCCAATCAAAAAATCAAAACCCCAGATCTACCGGCACTCAAACGACTTGGCTTGGATCGTCCCGGACGAACGACTTGGAGTTCGACTCAGTATTTGGCTTTGCTTTGGAAGCTACAGGGGCAAACCCAACTCGGAGCTCCCGCTTCTTGTCCATTGGTGGTCGATCCGTCCGGTATCACCGTTCAACTGCATGAATCGGCGGTAAGCAATCTTTTGGATCCCGTGATGGCAGGACGACTTCTTAAAAGCACGGACCTGGATACGATGGCTTCGCAATTTGGTGATGTGCTTGGAACGGGATTGGCCAATCAAAAAGAATCCGAGCCATGGGCCGTTACCATGGCCGCGTTCCACCCCGTGGAAATACAGCTTGACGATTCTTTGGTTACGTTTCGGATTCGCACCCTGAAGTTGGATCGCAACGGTCAAGCGCTGGAACAACCTGCTGCGATCGAAGCGACTTACAAGATCGTTTTGATCGATGGAGCCATCCAATTGGAACGCCAAGGAAACGTCAAGATTAGTTTTTCCGGAAGACAACAGCAGGGCTCGAAAGCCGTAATGCTTCGAAGCTTCCTCAAAAAGAAATTTGAAGAAGTGTTTAAGGAAAACCTGCTGGACCAGCCCGTTCGCGTCACCGATCGTTTGCCGAGCGAACTTCAAGGCTTGACCTTAAGTTCGATCCAAGTCGACGACGGCTGGATCCAAGCGCACGTTCGATAGAGACAGACGTCCGATCCGGCACGTTCCGTCATGCCTCCGTTCTCCTGAGGATTGGAGTAGGGGAGGATTGGAGTAGGGGAGAATTGGAGTAGAGGAGTGTAGGGGCATAGGGTGGCCTGATGAAATCGCAGCCAATAGTTGAATTAACGGCGTCAAAACAAGCCCGACGCGCAAGCGAGGGATGATTCCGACCCCTCGCTTACGCGTCGGGCTTGTATTTTCATCGGCCCAGGCATAGGGTGGGATTCTAGGTGGACGGCACATGGAATGTGCCTACTACTTTGAATTTTGTCGGACGCGCCTATTTACCGAGCGTGGTCCAGTCTGGGCGGCGTTTCTCGACAAACGCATTTAAGCCTTCCTGGGCTTCCGGAGTGTGGCGAGCTCCGAGATGAACTTCTAGCATCTGGTTCAAGGAAACGCAATCGTTAGCGACGTAAGCTTGATTCAGCAGCGTTTTCGTCGCCTCAATCGTTTGTGGTCCGCCAGCCAATACCCCCAGGGCGATTTCGATTGCCTCTTCCAATAGATCATTCCGTTCAACGACCCGTTGCAATAGTCCGATCTGTTGCGATCGAGCCGCATCAATCGTGTTGCCCACCAAGAACAACTCTCGCAAATCTCCTTCCTTAATCTTAGGACTCAACACGCTACAAATGAGGGCGGGCAGCAGTCCACGTTGCGCTTCGGGGAAACCAACCTTCAAATCGGTGCTTCCGATCGCGATGTCGCACGAAGCCATGAGACCTGCACCTCCCGCATAAGCCCCGCCATGTGCAGCCGCAATCGTGATCAGTCGCGTTTGTCGCATCAATTTCAACACTCGTGCAACGCATTCGGCTGAGCGATGAACGAGTTCTGGATTCGAGGCTTCCAATAAGTCCAAACCCGAACAAAAAACAGGACCCGCACCACGCAGAATCACGACTCGATTCGACTTGTCTGCAGCCAACTGTTCGACATGTTCGCAAAGTCGTTCCAGCAAATCAATGCAAAGGGCATTCCTGCGTTCCGGTCGATTCAGCGTTGCCAATGCAAGTCCAGGCTTCAACATCTGAATGGTTACAATTTCTGTCACGCCGATTCTCCAAAAAAGTGGCAAATATCTTGAGGGAAATAGGTGGCATAGGCTTCCAGCCTGTGGTCTTTACGTCACAGGCTGGAAGCCTATGCCACATCCAAAAACGGACAGTAATTTTCCGCACGATACTTAGTATTGCGAAGGAATGATATGTCGCCGATCACAGAGCCTCATTCTACACTGCTCGACGATCCTGAATGTCGTATGATGGAGGGATTAACCAGAATCCACAAAGGGAAATTCCAATGCAAATCGATGGCAGTACAATCCTAATTTCCGGCGGTAGTTCCGGGTTGGGCCTAGCGTGCGCACAAAGGTTTCTGCGAGCCGGAGCAAAAGTTCTTTTAATCGATATCGCTGCGCCACCAGAAGCGATGTTGGCTAGCGCATCGGGAAGCTGCTTTTATGTGCGTGCCGACGTGACTAAGGACAACGAGGTACGAGCAGCGATTGACGCGGGGGAACGCAACCTGGGCCAACTTTCAGCAGCCGTGATTTGTGCGGGTGTTCTACACTCCGAACGCACGCTCGGACGTGATGGTCCCGCCTCGTTGGATGCCTTTCGTCGTGTTATCGAAATCAATCTCATCGGGACCTTTAATGTGTTGCGACTCAGTGCCGAAGCCATCGCCAAAACGACCGTTAGTGATCCAGCGAGCGAGAGGGGTGTGATTGTAATGACGTCGTCCATTGCAGCCTTTGACGGCCAAATCGGCCAAAGCGCTTATGCGGCGTCAAAAGGTGGAATAGCGTCCATGACGTTGCCCATTGCACGCGATTTGGGTCGCGTTGGCATACGCGTTGTAAGCGTCGCGCCTGGCGTCTTTGAAACGCCCATGATGAAAGCCGCACCGGACAGGGTTCGCCAATCCTTGTTGGATGAATCCCCTTTTCCGAAGCGTTTCGGCGATCCCGACGAGTTTGCGTCGGCGGTGCAGCATGTCATCGAGAATTCCATGTTCAACGGCTGCACCCTCAGGTTGGACGCCGGGCTCCGCATGCCAGCCAAGTGACCTCCGCATTCGTATCAAATTCTCGTTTCACCTCGTTTAACCGTTAGCCGTAGGCCGTACGTGAATCGTAGCGAGTACGCCTACGGCTGACTGTTAAACGATTCATTGAACGGTATTGCGTTTAACCCCGAGCCAGAGGCGACGGCGGAGGCCACTTGCTACTGGCCAGCTAGATAAACTTATCGATGAAGCGTGGATCCAGCGGTATGTCGCTGACCTCGATATCCGAGATCAAATCGGAAAACAGCGTCGATTCGGAGTTCATTAGGTCGATGCCAACGGATGCCCAGACGCGTTGGAGTTTCGGTGAATCCGAGATCCCCTTCATGCGTAGATCCGCTTCCGTATCCAAGGCATTGGCAACACGCAAGTATTCGGGGTTCGGCTTTTCTAATGAGATGGCATAAACGAGTGAGGCCAAAGAGAAGCACAACTGGTCGAAGATGCCTCCCTCGTCACCCAATAGAAAACTCTGGTCCATGAAACTCTTCTGGAACCGAGCGATGATGAACAAAACTCGCCGTCCAAGAACACGATTGCGATGAAGAGCCTTGCGTATGAGCCGTTCCTTTTCAGGAAAATTGTCCTTAATCCCGACTAGCGATCCGGACCATGGATTCAATGAGCCCAAAACCGTGCGGGCGATGAACCACCCAAATTTGGCTTTGGCTGTCCAACCAAACTTGCCATTCACCTCCGCCATTCCGATTGGCTCTAAGTACTTGGCTCGTATCCCGCGGGTCATCGCATTGGGTGCACCTATGTCCGCCAGAACCGGATTGGGGCCTTCGTAAACGGTGGCTATGGTAAACTCGTGCATGTTTTCGCCGATGTAGTTTTCGATAAGCGGGCCCGCGTTTGCAATCGCCGCTTCGCCTCCCCTGCGAAGAGCGAATCGTCGTTCGTCCAAATGAACGGATCGGCCCCCTTGGATTTGATAAACGTTGATCGCAGTCTGGAGCAGCGCCTTGGTCGCATAGACTTTGGCGATCATTCCCATGGTTTCATCGCGAACAGCCTTGGCACCCAATCGAAAGCACACGTCTCCGAGAACACGGCTTGCGAGGGCATGACACGTTGCGCGCCCCATCCAAGTTTGAATGCGCGGTGACGCACCGATCGGCTTGCCGAACGTGCTTCGGAATGCGGTCCAGCCCCCTGGTTTGTTGCGGCGAGTCAGTTCGCTTCTTACTTCGGATTGGCTTGGATCCAGGATGATCTGGGCAAGCAGTTTGAAGATCTTGGCGGCGCTGTTGACGCAGATCCCGCCTCGTCCCTTGGCGAGTGAGCTGAAGGCTTGAGCAAGCCCCTTGCCGGGTGGACCAAGTAGTTTGTCGGTGGAGACTTCGTAATCCGTCAACCGAAAGCGGGCGTTCCAGAGATAGTCGAAGGCAGTAAGTCGATTGCGGATCATTCGGAAATGAGAAGTGTCCACCTTCGGGACTTCAAAAATGACCATGCCAGAATCGCGGCCTTTGGCCAGTCCCTCTCCTTCGATTTTGAGTACGAGAATGCAGATTCCGCCGTAGATAACATTGGTGATTGGCCATTTGACGCCGGAGATAAGGTACTTATCGCCGACGCGTCGGGCGGTGAGCGACAATTTGCTGGGGTCCGCACCTACACCAGGCTCCGTCAACGCAAACGATCCCAACAATTCGCCGCGGGCCATACGTGGGAGGTAATCGCTTTTTTGAGCTTCGGTGCCGAAGTCGAGGATAGGGGTCACTGGCCCAAGAAAGTTATGCACTTCGAACAGGACCGCTAGATCTGGATGGATGAAAGTCAGTGCTCGCAATAGCGGGCCAAGATCTCCTAGTTTGGCACCGCTACCGCCGTATTGCTTTGGGATGGCCAATCCAAAAAAGCCGATAGCAGCCAGTCCAGAAATCGTTTCCTTTTGGAACAGCATTTTCGAATGGTCGAGCAATGAGCCTGCTTTCTTTCTTTTTAGCAGGAACTCGATGCTAGCGGCCATAGTGCTGGCCACTTCGGGCGACGGGCTGAATCGACCCGCATCGAATGCGATGGCTTTGACGTTTCCAAAAAGGGAAGCGATGGTGGGGGCTTCACCTGAAAACTGTTTCTCGGCGGCACGGTCTGCATCATCGAGCGTAGCCAACGAAGCCACTTCGTCCGCCGATCTCCCCGCCTGTTTTAGGATCAGGGAAATTGCATCGGTGTTTCCGTCAGAACGGCTTTTGGTTTCGTCAAGCATGGTCGTCGACCTAGATGTCTAAAGTAGCCTGGGCCCCAGCCCGCGATTTAATCTGCTTAAGCGTAGCAGTTTCCCGTGTAGTATTCAGCTAGCTGCCGAAAAATCCGCGTGGCGGATGCTGCCAGCATCCGAGCCGACGCTAGCAGCGTCGGCCACGACACTTTCGGAAAATGGTGCCTCAGCCCCTGGTCCGTGCAGGGAGTTTCAACCATCATAGTAGTACTTTACGTAACTCACAGGCCAGGGGCCTATGCTACAGGTGGATCTCAAGTTGCACACTCCTACTTTCAGGCCGATCCTTTCAGGTCTTCTGTTGGTTTCCAGCCAATTCGCGAACGCTCAACCCGCCGACTTCGATCGCGATGTTCGGCCGATTTTGTCGGAACACTGCTACACATGCCATGGCCCGGATGCTGGCAAGCTTAAGGCTGGCCTGCGAATGGACCGGAAAGAATCGGTCTTCAGCCAACTCGAGTCGGGCGCAACCCCTGTCGTGGCCAGCAAGCTTGCCGAAAGTGAGATGATTCGGCGAATTGGCTCGCAAGATCGGGATGAGGTCATGCCTCCTCCCGACGAAGGCAAAACGCTAACAATGGAACAAATCGAAACCCTTAAACGATGGGTCCAAGACGGTGCCGTATGGTCAAACCATTGGTCCTTTGAAACCATCAAGACTCGCACGACGCCGATAGAGAACTTGGCAGCAGGCGCGGTTTCCAATCCCATCGATGCGTTTGTGCTTGCACAACTTCGAACCGAAGGACTATCGCAATCTCCGAGAGAAAACAAAGAAAGACTCCTTCGTCGTGTGTCCCTCGACCTGACTGGCCTTCCTCCTTCGATCCACGAACTTGACGATTTTCTCATAGACGATTCGCATGAAGCGTTCGAACGAGTAGTCGATCGGTTGCTCAGCAGTCAACACTTCGGCGAGCGAATGGCGATGCCGTGGTTGGACCTAGCACGCTATGGCGATACCAGCGGCTATCACAATGATTCGCTTCGCGACATGTGGCTTTGGCGTGAGTGGGTGATCCATGCTTTCAATGCGAACATGCCGTTCGACCAGTTCACCATCGCACAGCTTGCTGGCGATCTCATTCCTGACGCCACGATTCAACAAAAGGTTGCTAGCGGTTTCCATCGCAATGTAATGACCAGCGATGAAGGAGGGCTCATCGATTCCGAGTATCGAAACCTCTACGTTGTTGACCGTATCGCAACCACCGGCGTGACTTGGCTGGGCATGACGGTAGCCTGCGCTCAATGCCACGACCACAAATACGACCCGATCACCCAAGCCGACTTCTATAAACTCTATGCTTTCTTTAATAACGTGCCCGAGAACGGAAAAGATGGTGTTCGCGATCGCAATCCAATGCCGTATCTACGCGTTGCTTCCGCGACCGAGGAGGAGCAACTACGCCAGTATACCAACGCATTGGCGGAATCCGATGGCAAGTTAGCTGAGTTGACAAAAACGCTTGGCGAGAAACAGTCGATCTGGGAAAGGGAGTTTGTTTCCAGCACAGTAACAACCGAATTGCCGAAACCATCGGCTCACTTTCCTCTGGATGAAAATGGCGACGGCTCGGGCGACGACGGGCAGCCGATTGTCGCCAGCAAAAATGGCGAGAGTCGTTTCGAGGCCGGATCGATCGGCAAGAGTTTTCATGCGACAGGCAAAGAGTGGTTTGAGTATGGGGACCGATTCGGATTCGAAAAGGATCAGCCTTTTAGTGTCACCTCGTTTTTGTCCGTTCAACCCAAGGGCGGTGCTCCGTTTGGCAAGATGGATGACAAAGATGGTGCTCGCGGCTGGGATGTCGAGTTTCATGGCTTGCGTCCGAGTGTGCATTTGATCCATCGTTGGCCTGAGGATCTCATCCACATTCAAGCAGATGAAGATTTTCCCGCCAAAGCATTCACCCATATCGCCGTAACCTACGACGGATCCGGCAAAGCTGCGGGTCTCAAACTTTATGTCAACGGAGTCCTCGCCAAATCGACGGTCAAGAAAGACAATCTGGCTGGTTCGATTCGGACCAATACGCCATTTAGCATCGGCCGTCGTGGGGAATCCAGTGTGCTGTTTCATGGGCACATCGACGACCTTTGCATTTACCAGCGCGAGCTTACCGCCTTCGAAATAGCTTCCGTAACCTCTGCGGAAATTTACACCATTGCCGCCGTTTCGGCAGCGGATCGCACCCAGAAGCAAAAAGATCAACTCGAAAAGTTCTTTCGGCAAACCCAGATGCCCGAGCTGGCTGTTCTGCAAAAATCAGTCAATGACTTGCGCAAAACCAAAGAGGACTTCGAACGCTCGCTGCCGAACACCATGGTCATGTCGGAAATGGAAAAGCCACGTGAGACCTTCATCAAGGTTCGCGGCAATTACGATCAAGATGGCAGCAAGGTAGAAGCGGCTGTTCCTGCCTTTCTGCCGCAAGTCGCTAAGCAATTGGACGACAAACCGCTCAATCGACTCCATCTAGCAAAGTGGCTGGTAGCCCCTGAGCATCCTTTGACTGCTCGCGTTACTGTGAACCGATGGTGGGCGATGCTGTTCGGTACCGGACTGGTCAAAACACTCAACGATTTTGGTTCGCAGGGTGAGCGTCCGAGTCACCCAGAGCTTCTCGATTGGTTGGCTGCGGACTTGATGCAGGATTGGAATATCAAACGGGCCATCAAGCAAATGGTACTCAGTGCGACGTATCAGCAATCGTCTCACGTTTCATCCGCGTTGCTTACTCGCGATCTGGAGAATCGGCTGCTCGCTCGAGGTCCTCGGCAGAGACTAGATGCGGAATTCTTAAGGGACAACGCACTGGTCATAGGTGGGATTCTCAATCCGACCATTGGCGGCAAGAGCATCAAGCCATCGCAACCCGAGGGGACTTGGGAAATCAATGAAATGAGTGGCTACAAATACGAAAAATCGAAAGGAACCGACCTCTATCGACGAGGCCTTTATGTCTATTGGCGGCGTTCGACGGTCTATCCGTCGTTCGTTACGCTCGATGCTCCGACACGCGAATTTTGTGTTTCTCAACGAGCCAAGACGAGTACTCCGCTCCAGTCGCTGGTTCTCATGAATGACCCCGTCTTCGTCGAAGCAGCCCGTGCATTGGCTCAACGCATTCTCTCGGAGCCGAATCTCGATGATGCCGGTCGGGTCACCTTGGCATGGCGACTTGCGTTGACCCGGTCTCCGACCGAGACCGAACGATCGATCTTGAATCGCGTTCTCGAACAACAGCAGACCACGTATCGAAATGATCCTGAAGCGGCAAAGAAATTGGTCGCTATTGGCGATCTGCCCAAACCCACGAATCTTGATGATAAGGAGCTGGCCGCTTGGACCGCTTTCAGCAACGTTATTCTCAATCTCAACGAGACGATATCGAACTAGCCATGGATATGAAACAACAGCTCCAGTTCGCAATACACCGCCGCAATTTTTTGCAGAATAGCTCGACCGGCATGGGAGCTATCGCATTAGCTTCTTTGTTGAAGCCTTCGGCGTTCGCGGGCGATGAAAAAAGCGTGCCCGGCGCATTGCGACAACTGCATTTCGCCCCTAAGGCAAAGAGGATCATTTATCTTTTCATGTCCGGGGCACCGTCCCAATTGGATCTCTTCGAACCGAAACCGAAGCTGACCGAAATGACCGGTCAAGAGCTTCCGGAAAGTGTTCGCAAAGGCCAACGGATCACCACCATGACCAGCGGCCAAAAGAACCTGTTCTGCGTGGGATCGCCGTTCAAGTTTGCGAAGCATGGCAAAGTAGGCATGGATATTTCCGAACTCTTGCCGCATCTTTCGAAGGTTGCAGATGAGTGTACGTTTGTTCGTTCTCTGAATACGGACCCCATTAACCATGACCCCGCGGTAACTTTCTTTGCGACGGGGAACCAACAACCAGGGCGACCGACGATGGGTGCTTGGTTGGCATATGGTTTAGGTTGCAGCAACGGCGACTTGCCGGCTTTTGTGGTTTTGACCAGCGGTGGAGGCGGCCAGACTTTGCAGACACGGTACTGGGGTAACGGCTTTTTGCCCGCACAGTTCGGAGGGGTCCAGTTTCGAAACGCGGGCGATCCGGTCTTGTTTGTTTCAAACCCACCAGGCGTTAGCGGCGACACTCGCCGGCAATTGCTCGACGCAACCAACGAGCTCAATCAGCTAGCGCTGGGCAATATTGGCGATCCGGCCATCGCAGCTCAAATCGCCAACTACGAACTGGCCTTTCGCATGCAAGCCAGTGTGCCAGAGTTGGCCGACATCTCCAAAGAATCCAAAGAAACGCTTGATCTATATGGGGCAACGCCGGGAAAACCCTCCTTTGCAAACAACTGCTTGTTAGCAAGACGGCTTGCGGAACGTGGTGTGCGTTTCATTCAGCTATGCCATCGCGATTGGGACCATCACGGTGATTTACCAAAGGGATTGCCGACGAAGTGCAAGGAGACGGATCAGGCATCGGCGGCCCTCCTGCTCGATCTCAAGCAACGCGGCCTACTCGAGGACACGATTGTCGTATGGGGTGGAGAATTTGGCCGAACAGCTTACAGCCAAGGCGAGATCAAGCCAGACAACTTTGGTCGGGATCATCACCCGCGTTGTTTCACGATTTGGATGGCTGGTGGCGGGTTGCGAAAGGGCTATATCCATGGAGAGACCGATGACTTTGGTTACAACATCACGCGGGACCCGGTGCATGTTCATGATCTGCACGCTACACTGTTGCATCAATTGGGAGTCGATCACAAGAAGCTAATCTACAGACACGAAGGCCGCGACTATCGTTTGACGGACGTGTCAGGAAATGTCGTCAACGAGTTGTTGGCCTAGTGTGGCGTAAGCTTCCAGCTTGCGGAATGGCCTAGTGTGGCGTAAGCTTCCAGCTTGCGGATTTCGTACAACGTTCTGACTGGCAGGCAAGATGCCTACCCCACTTTTTAGAATTGACCAAGCCCGAGCATTTCTTCGCCTTTCCAAATCCTATATCGCCAAATAGATAAGGCATGTCGTGTTGCAGACTTACAGAATACTAGAGGTTCGTGGCAAACAGATCCTGGCCCAATCGCTTGATCGAATTGAACCTATATGGTTGGATGTTCCGAGCCGATCGTAATTTGCCGAAAACGAAGTTCTTGTGATTGAATCATTTGAATCATTTGAATCGGCCTCGAAGGAAAAGGCTTCAAGGTCCTCGTCACGCTGTGTTGTCATGGAATCCGAACGACAATCAGGGAATCCGATATCTTCTTCGGAGCTTGTACATTACCGCAAAAGCCATATCCAAGGCGCGCGATGCCCTGGAGCGACATGGCGAGGACTGCATGACCTCATTCACCCGATGTTTGGTAGAGCTTCAAGAAGGTTTCTATTTTGAGGCGATTCGATGGTTGGGTCGTGGCCAATCCTACAATCTTCACTTTCCTAGCATGGCAATCGCAAAAGACGCACCGGCCCTGCAACAGGTAGATCGATATGGGGTGGCGATGAGTAGTCCAGAGGAAGCTGCTGAAGATATTTCTTACAACCCTGTGTGGGAACAAACTGCGGCCCAGACTTTCCTCCGACGAATCCTGGTTGCAAAGCCGCTCGCCGAACGAATCGCGATGGCCTTGGCCATCCAGGAACAACTGAAACGACGAGACACCAATGCAAACGACATCGATCGACCAAGCCTGATCGGGAAATCGACGAAGATATTTGACGAAGAAGGAATCCGAGTCATGATTCAAGAGCTTCGCGATTTTGTGTAGGCTACCTCACACTTTTACACTCCCGACAATTCGATTCGCTCCTACTCCTTAACCGATTTGGGAACTCGGCCGCCCATGGATCGATTTTTTGAAATGTCATTCAGACGAGGCAAATGGGGCACCCCTGTAAACATCTTTGCAATTCATAATCGTTTGAAAAGAATTGGGAGAGCGAGGCTCCTGCCGAGCTGGCGACGCCATGGATCGGCAGGA
Source organism: Pirellula sp. (assembly GCA_031427235.1). GTDB lineage: Bacteria > Planctomycetota > Planctomycetia > Pirellulales > Pirellulaceae > JBKCUI01. Next base: position 34,949 of record JANPNA010000347.1, on the reverse strand, counting down.
GCCTCACCCTCCCGCGTAATGAATTGGTTGAACAAAGTCGATGAAGACATGTCTACAGGGGTGGCATTTAGGGTCCCAAACAAACACGCTCCTCGCTTTAACGGCATGACATCCACCTATCGTGCGAGTTCTTCGGACCGCACCCACCGGTCACACATTCGACCAAACTGGTGCCGGGAAAAATTGTCGTACCGTGCTCGATAGGACTCGAGGATCACTTCGGCTGAATTCCCCAGTTCAAACCCGAACACAGTGATCTTGTTGGTCGCAGTGTCGATGATCAGATCAAGTTATCCCGGTTGACCGAGGGATTCGAGATCGTGACGGTCACGCTGTCGCGCACCGAACTCCAGTTTCTGCGACCGTGATCGCCGTGATCGCCGTGATCGCCGAGACCGTCAGGGCGTCTCCTTCCGTTTGAGCCCGGCGGCAGCGATCAACCAGCTTCTGTGCCCGTTCACGACGGGCTTGATGGCGGTTGGACAATTTGAGCCCGCGGATCATGAAGATCAGCGTGTCGGCATCGAGCAGATAGGATCGGCACAGAAATAAGTGTCGCAGATTGTCGCGGTTCGCTCCGCGAACCAACGTTGGAGCTTCACCCAGGATAAACGCTCGCAACCGCTGCAACGCGGCGGCGTCATCCAGCCCCTTCCGGAAGTCGGCCCACATGTGCAACGAGATGAAACCCTGAATCGCACTTTCCTGAGCACCCGGCAGCAGGACGAACACCAGCCGGATCGCGTCTTGGCCTTTTTCGTACATCGCTCCCAGCATTTGAGTATATCAGAACGTCACGCTAAATCCGCAAGCTGGAAGCTTACGCCACATTAATGGTTCGTTGGTGTTAACGTGAACCTAAGTACTGTTAGAATTGTCACTCGACGGTACCCGAAAATGTCTATTGCTAAACAAAACCAAAACACTTCACCATGCTAACCGAATCTCAGCCGGCGATTAAGCTGTGCCCGACTCAAACTGAGGCGTTTGAGTTTCTATCGTGTTGGAACGAGAACACTCCGGTACTTCACTTAAGTTCGTCGGACAGTCTCGGGAAAACGACCGTCCTACGACAATTCATGCGGGAAACTGGGGCGTTCTGGCTGGATGTTCGGCCATTTGTTGCCGAAGTCGCCAAGGGGCATCCCATGGCCATCGAAGACACCGCATGGCAACTCCTGATTTCTACTATGGAGCAGCATTCAAGAATAATTGTCGATGACTTTAATCTGTTCTTCGATTTTGCAGGTTCATGCGGCGCCTATCCACGCACCAGTTATTACGAAACCTCGATGCGCGCCATTCTGCTTGCGGCCAAGGCAGCGAAAAGGCAACTCATTCTCGGAAGCAACGGCCATCTGCCAACTTCGTTCGCTGAAGTGGCTTGGTCCACTTCCATCGACGATTTTAAAGTTAACGACTATCGCCACTTGTTTCAGGCATTTCTGGGGCACTCGATGCCCGAAGTGGACTTCGATTCGGTATTTCGATTTGCCCCCAATTTGAACTGCCACCGCATCGCACACCTTTGCCATTGGCTGGGTCAACAAGACCAAGTTGCAACTGCGGAATTGCTAGAGTTTATTCAAAACCAAGGTATGTCGAGCAACATTCAAGTTAGCGAAGTGCAATCGGTCCAATTGAGTGATCTGTGCGGCGTAGACGATGTCGTCCAGTCGCTAGAGGACAATATCATCTTGCCGATGGAGAATCTACAGCTTGCCGCACAACTAGGATTGACACCCAAGCGAGGTGTGATGCTGGCAGGGCCACCTGGTACCGGCAAGACCACGATCGGTCGCGCGCTTGCGCGGCGAATGCGAGGCAAATTCTTTCTGATCGATGGTACCGTCATCTCGGGCACGGACCACTTCTACCACCAGATTGACTATGTTTTCCGAATGGCCATCAACAACGCACCGTCCATTGTGTTCATCGACGATAGCGATGTCATTTTCGAAAGTGGTCGGGAGCATGGATTGTACCGCTATCTCTTGACCAAGCTGGATGGTCTGGAGAGTGAAAGCGTGAGCAATGTGTGTGTGATGATGACCGCCATGGACCTAGGAAATATCCCGCCGGCGTTGGTAAGGTCCGGTCGGATCGAGCTTTGGCTGGAAATGAGACTGCCTGACGCGACCAATCGTCGTCGCTTGATGCGACAGTTGTTTGCGGACAAAGTTCAAGTGGACAACGAAGAAGCCTGGCCCGCGATCGACGTCGCGACCGAAGGATTTTCTGGAGCCGACCTGAAAAGGCTGGTCCAGGACGCTAAATTGCAGATGGCCGTGGACATGACACGAAGTCGACCCGTCTTACCGTTCGATCACTACTTATTGATGGCATCGACCACGATCCGCAATTCACGCGTGGCTTATGCAAAAGCAGCTCAGCGCGCGATGGAGGTGAACTTGGACCGACCACGTTGGTTCAATATCCATCCCGAGTTGTTTGAGAATGCCGCTGAATTGGACAAGTCTACATAACCGGTGGGATTGTCGCCTTTCGCTCGTTCGCTTAATATGGCTGCGATTGCGTGCTCCTGAAGCGCGGGAGTTTTACGCCGTGCAACAACCAGTTCGCAAGTTCCAGAACCGTCAAAGGCATCAGCCAACTAATCCAGGCATTGACACGATACAGCATCAATGGTTCCCAGCCGAATGGGGAAAGGACCATCGTTAGGAGTCGGAGGGCTAGAGAGATGGTAACTATCCCCCGAGTGGAACTCGGGGGCATTTTATCGCGACTCTTTTAGTTTCTTGATCAAGAACTCAACTGAGGTATCGAAGTCCGGATGCTTGTGGTTGGGATAGGAAAGGATGCAGTCGACACCCATTTCTTTGCACCGTTTCGCAAACTCGATCCCGTACATCGCGGAATGGGTTGGGTCAGGTTCTTTGCCCCCAAACACGGGTTCGGTTTTTTGATTGGGGTACTCTAGGAAAAGGGCTGGATCGTCCTTGGAGACCAATTCGAACGGCGAGTACTCCTTGATCCAGGGCAAGACTTTTTCCCGGTTTTCGATTAGCAATTCAAATTCTTCGGCCCGACTGCGACCCTTGGCCGCGAATCCGAACGCATGACCGCCATACACGCAATTCGAAATCCATGCTTTCAGTTGAATTGGGTCCAGAGAAGTTTGCGCACCGGTGACCGCAGCGCATTGCAATCGGGAAGATTGTTTTGCCACCGGATCGGAACTGTTCGGGTCGGCGAGATCCGGATGCAGAGCTAGCCATAGAGACGTGCAAGCACCGGCCGAACCGCCGGTTGCTCCGACGCGCGATGGATCGATATTCCATTCAGCGGCTTTCGATCGAATGGTTTGCAATGCGCGGGCCGCGTCATGCACACAGGCCTTTACGGGCGGCTCCACTTTTTGCTCCATGGCTTGAGCAATAAATCGGTAGTTGATCGCAGCAACAGAAATACCTGCATCGAGTAACGACTTGATCGGTCGATTTCCGTAGCTCGTCTTATCACCGTTAACCCATCCACCCCCGTGGATCAATAGCACCACCGGAGTTGGCTTATCTGATTTGGCTTTCCAGAAATCAAACTTCTGCCGTTCTGAGTCTTTCCCGTAGACGAAGTCCGCATAAGTTGGCTCAGGCCTGTCGGGCGTTTTTTTGACGGCGGGTGCCTCTTGGGTGGCAGCCTTGGCTGGAGCTTGGTCCTGAGCACAAAGACCTGGCCCGAAAAAACACAGTGCAAACATCCAAAACGTTTTCATAGGAGGGTCCCATACAAGGAGAGGAAATGCCAATCGAGAACATGTGTGCGAACTGAGGCTACTTGCCAAACAATCGAACGTCGTCAAAATCATTCATGTCGTCAAAGGAACCGATACCGACTCGCCCTTTTCCAAAGGTTTTGTCCGTCGCGGTCAAATGAGGTTTTTTCATATCATCGAAGAAGACTTCAATGGAACCAACAGCGCTGTCACGAATGCCCTTCAGGGTATGCCATTTGTCATCCCAAGCCATTTCGGCGTTGTTTTCGGTCAGCGGTCGGCGAGGTTCGGCGTTGACGATCATGATTTGACCGCTGGCAGAATCGGGTTTTGCACCCAAGTGCACGTAATAAAAATGCTGTGGATCTTGGTGGCAAAAGAAAGCAAAGCAACTTCAGCGATCAAATGGCGAAGCGGTGAATAACGGTAGATCATATTGTGTCGCTATGAAGGGGCATTTTAAATCAGACACTCGATACCACGCTGTCTTCAGCGATCTCGAGCAGTCCGTTAAGTCCGAATTTTTGTCTAGTGTAGCACGGCACTCCGTGCCGTGAAAACGGCACGGAGTGCCGTGCTACACTAAGTGGCCTGCTGCATCCTGTGTACAGGGCACACTCCATTATTGCATACCTCCTTACAAATTTCGCAGTATCGACGATGTGGCCATCCGCTCTCAGATTTAGACAAACTGCAAGGTTTCCATGTTCGAGTGGCAGCTATGGTTACTAAACCATCCGGTACGATTCCATCGACCGCCTGCAACTTACTCGTGTCGGAGCGCTTCAATCGGGTTCATTTTGGCTGCACGCATGGCTGGGTAAATGCCGAACACCAGCCCGACGGCCAGTGAGATGAAAAAGGCCCCTGGAATGCTTTCAGGAACGACCGCTGGCTGGACCGTTCTTACCACATCGGGAAGACCAGCCATTTGCTTTGCGAACCATAAATTGGCAAGGATGCGGGCACCGTTGACGGCCGGACCACAGAGCAGCCCAAACAAAATTCCGGAAATACCACCGGCCAAACTCAATACCGTGGTCTCCACCAGGAACTGCCGAATGATATCTCGGCGTTTGGCTCCCAAAGCACGGCGAATCCCAATTTCCCGTGTGCGTTCCGTAACCGTGGCGAGCATGATATTCATGATTCCAATACCACCGACCAGCAAGGAGATGGCGGCGATCATACCCATGAAGGCCATAAACATGGCTCGCGTGGTTCGCGCTTGCTCTAGCAGCTCGAGCGGAACCACGACGGCAACATCTTCCATGCGATTATGGCCCGAGAGCGCATCCTCAACCAATTCCGCCGTTCGTTTGACGTCCGAAACCTCGCGTACCCTTAATGTGATTTGATTCAGTTCAATACTCTCACCTTCGGACGAGCTTGCGCTAAAACTCCGGACCTCATCTCCAATTCGCTGCTGCAGCGTTTTGATGGGAATATAAACATCGTTGGAGAAATCTTGGGCGGCCATCGAGCCTCCAATGGCTGCGGTAGCGCTCTTGGGCTCGAGGACTCCGACCACCAAGTAGAAATTTTTGTTTTGAGGCATGTAGATACGTTGACCGATTGGATCTTCATACGGAAACATGCGATCAGCGACTCGCGACGCGATGACACAATGCGTGTCCATCGCAAAGTTTTCGGCATCGGTGATAAAATGTCCCGACCGAATTTTGAGCCGAGTCACATCTGCGTATTCGGGAGTGCAGCCAACCAATCGACCATCGAGTTTCCGATCCTTGAACTGAAACTGACGTCGCATTTCCCGAATTGGCAGAGCGCTGCGAATGGTTGGAACCGTCGAAACGAGCAGATCGAAGTCCTCACGAGTCAATCCATAGGGCGTCAAGCCTGTGGCCGACATCTTTTCGCTCGGTGGCTTAATCGTTCGAATCATGATGGTATCGGCGCCGAGACTCTCGATTTGCTTCTGAGCCTCATCTCCGATCCCTTTACTGATAGCCAACAGCCAAATGACGCTGGCTACGCCGATAAAGATACCGAGCACTGTAAGCAGTGATCGCAGCGGGTGAAGCCAAAGGCTTTTGACGCCAAGCTGTATTGTTCCAATCCAGAGACTCATTCTTCGGCCGGCATGTTATCTAGAGCGTACTTGGCCGCGGTATCGCGGACCTCCTGAGAATTTTGACGGTCCCACTGCAGCCGACCGTCCTTCAAACGAACGACACGTTTAGCCCGCTTGGAAACTTCGTCTTCGTGCGTCACCAGAATTATGGTCTTTCCCTCGTTGTTCAGCTTCTCAAACAACTGCAAGATTTCTTCGGCAGTCCGGGAATCCAGATTCCCTGTCGGCTCATCGGCGAGGATAAAGAACGGGTCGTTAACTAAGGAGCGCGCGATGGCAACGCGCTGTTGTTGTCCACCGCTCAACTGCGTTGGGCGATGCGTGAGGCGTTCTCCTAGACCAACCAGATGAGCCAACTCGATACTTTTTTCTTTTTGCTTTTTGGTCAGCGATTTCCCCTGGTAGAACAAGGGGACTTGAATGTTTTCAACAACTGTTAACTGCTGGATCAAGTTGTAGGCTTGGAAAACGAATCCAATGCGTTGTGACCGGATGTCAGCAAGTTGGTCATCGTTCATCTTTGCGGCATCGTCCGTCCCCAACCACAAGCTGCCGGACGTGGGTTGGTCCAAGCAGCCAAGCATGTTGAGCAATGTGCTTTTGCCAGATCCCGACGGACCCATGATGGCTACATAGTCCCCTTCGGGAACGTCGAACGTGACGCCGCGCAAAGCGCGAACCGTTTCACTTTTTAAGACATACTCTTTTTTTAGGTCTGCGACACGGCAGGCATATCGTATCGCTTGGGCTGGTTGAGTAGCGATCATTAGTTGGATGGCGCTCCGCGTGCTGCACCACTGCCGCCGCCACCACCACCTCCACCTCCACCTCCAGCAGACATGAACTTCTGAAGCCGCGCGGCCATTTCGGCTTGATCGATCGAACCATCCTTGTTGGTATCGTAGTCGGAAAAACCGTTCTTCATTCGCTCGTTGTCGGCGACTTCGATTGGACTCAGCCTGCCGTCGGTGTTGGTATCCATTCTTGCCAACATGGCAGCTGCCGCTGCATTCGGATCCATGTTTCCACCGGCCCCTGGAGGCCCACTCGCAGATGGTCCGTCCGAAGCGGAGCGGGGACCTCCGCCGCCAGACCTAGGACCTCCGCCAAGTGTTGGCTGTGGAGCCGAAGCCCCAATCTTGGCTAATTTCTCACGGTCGTCGACTTCCACTATTTCTGGAATGTTCATCTTGTCGAGGTGATTGCGAGGGTCGAGCACCACCATTTCTTGTGGACTGATACCTTCACCAACAGTGACAAATTTGTCATTCGTGACACCGATCTTGATTTCGCGGGTCTCCCATTCTTTGCCCTTTTGGACCAATACGAAATGGTGCTTCTTGATCTCATAAACCGCATGGACTGGTACCTGAATCGCCTCGGGAATCTGCTCGACGAAAATCCGAACCTCGGCGGTCATACCCGTACGGATTTCCTCCGGAGGATCCAAAATTTTGACGATAACCAGATATTCCTTGACCGTTGAGCCCCACGAGCTACTTTGCTCCGCATACTTATTGACTTTGATGACTTGGCCGAGAAGTTCATTTGCGGTTGCCCCGACGTTTATCTTCACGGGCATTCCGTCGCGAATCAACGTGATCCTGGACTCATTGACCTTCGCCTTGACTTGCATGCGTGTCGGGTCTGGCAACAGGAATATGGTTTTCTGCTCTTGAACGAGAACTCCCGCCGCAACCACAAAATCGTTACTGCCGCGGCCGCCCTGCTTGTTCGCGTAGACAACTTGGCCATCTGCGGGAGCCAGGACCGTGCATGCCTTAACCTGCGCTTGAATCTCCGCAAGCTTTTCTTTTTCTTCGATAAGCGTGCTCTTGTCCGACTCCAATTTGGCTCTGGCCGTTTCAATATCGCTATTGAGTTGAACCAGCATTTTTTCTTTCGTCAACTTATCTAGAACTCTCAGCCGACCTTGAGCTGATTCCAACGAGCTCTGCGCATTTTGGACTGCAAACTGCTCGGACTCGATTTGCAACGCTTTGAGCACACCCTTGGCCGCGAGCCGCTCTGCACTCTGCAACGACAACTCCGCTTTACGAAGTCCTTGTTGGGCAAGAGCAATCTCGCTTAGTATCGCTTTTTGCTCGGTCAAGTAAGTGCCTTCAAGATATTCTTGCTTGGCAATGGCGGCCTTGCTGACTGCGGCTTCACTACTAATCAAATTGGATTCAACCGTACTGACGACGATTCGCTGGTTCTTGGCGTCCTGCTCCAAAGCGGACGAATCCAATTGGCACAGTTTGTCCCCTTTTTTGACGATCGCGCCTTCGGTAATCAATGTCAGGATGGGAGTTCCGCTACCCCCTCGACCCTTTACCTCGCATTTGACTTCGTTATTGCTACTGCTTTCGATTTCGCCTTGTTCCAAGACGATATGATCGAACGGGCCTTTCTGCACTTCATGAAGCAGCGGATCATCGTCCGAGGCTGCGTACATGCCCGTCCCTTTGGACTGCCACCATGTGTAACCACCTATTCCGCAAATGGCCGTCGCTACTATCAAAAAAACGATTGTTTTGACAGCGCCTCGCCTGAGATGGGATCGCTTGCGTTGTTGAATTGACATGTTGACAGGTAGGGTTGATAGGAGGGTGAGCTTGTCAAACCGGTTTCGATTGCAATGACAGCTTCAAGTATTATCCACGACAGTCAATTGCAATTCCACCAGGAAATGGTGGATTACGGTCCATTCAACACCAAAGATTGTCGCTGAACCTCCACAAACCCCGTTCACGCCTCCAAGTTTCGTTGCAAAAGCCTAATCGACGCAGCTCGACGATTCTAGGCACCGCTTCACTTCGTGCGGTGCATTCACTCTTACGTCGGGGGCGTTTGATTATTAGGTACGCTAATGCAAGAACGGGTGGAAGGAATCAAGGCCGAGAATGCGCTAGGAAATGAAGCGACTTGAAGGCGTGGGATATCTGCGAAAGACAGGATGCTTGGGTATTATGGTGGTACATGACCGTGTGGCCAAAAAACTCTTGCCAGTCGTGTTCGCTACAACCGATTTCAAACAACCGCACTTTGCTCGGCATTTTTAAGAACAAACATCTCTCGGCACTGACCGGTAAATACTGATGGCATCCGATTTTCGACTTAAGGAACAGCTTCCTCGCCTGACGGATGCGATTGTGCGGACTTACAACGCTCGAGATCGCATCAATCACTTAGGACATTGCCCTCTTCCGAAGTACGAGGTGATTGTGCAGATCATGGAGGATTTCAAGGATCTGCTTTATCCAGGTTTTCGTCGTCGTGAGGGATTGCATGCGGGCAACGTGACCTACCATGTCGGGAACTTGGTCGACTCGCTTCATGATCGATTGACGACGCAAATCGCCAGGGCCTTGCTGCACGCGGACCGAGTAGATACCAAGTCGCCGCACGTGAACCCGTGCGACAACGCGGTCGACTACGAGGCCAAGGGGCAATCGATTGCCATCGCATTGTTGGAGAGGATCCCGCAGCTTAGGGCTACGTTGGCAAAGGACGTCGAGGCCGCTTACGATGGCGATCCAAGCGTTTCCAATCGCGATGAGATCATCTTTTGCTTTCCTGGTTTAGAAGCGGTTACGATCTATCGCATCGCGCACGAACTGGTCCACTTCGCCGTCCCGTTTATACCGCGCATGATGACGGAATGGGCTCACAAGCAAACCGGAATCGATATCCACCCCGGTGCGACCATTGGAGAGTCTTTTTTTATCGACCACGGAACGGGGGTGGTTATCGGCGAAACGTGCGACATCGGCGACCATGTCAAAATCTATCAAGGTGTTACGCTGGGAGCTTTGAGCTTTGCAACCGACGCGGACGGACAATTGATTCGAGGGACCAAACGGCACCCGACCATCGAGGATGGAGTCGTTATCTATGCCAACGCAACCATACTTGGAGGACGAACCACGGTTGGTCACGATAGCGTCATCGGTTCCAGCGTATGGGTCACCAGTAGCGTGGCTCCACATTCCACCGTCGTCTTGGAAAAGCCAAAGCTTCGTATTCGAAGCGGCCAGGGCGACGCGCTCGACGACTCAAACTATCAGATATAGGTCGAGACATGAGCGCTAGTCAGCAAATGGGTCCAGACGATATCGTGATAACCGGTTACGGTGCTATCACGCCGCTAGGCCACGCTGTTGACGACTACTACGAATCCTTGCTCCAGGGCGAGTCGCGAGTCGGGTTCATTCCTCCCGAATCGGGGATTGTTGGGATGCAATGGATGGGAGCCGTCATTCGAGACTTCGATCCCAAATTGCATGTTCAGCCTCGCAAGATCATCAAGGTAATGTGTCGCGAGATTCAATTGGGCTTTGGGGCCGCCATGCAAGCCTGCAACAAGGCGGGAATTGCTGCCGGAACAGTACTTTCCGATCGGCTAGGGACTGTGTTTACCGGCGAAATGTTGTTTAGTGAAACGATCGACGTAGAGAACATTGTTCGTTTGTGCGCTGCTCAAGGGCAAATGGATCACAGCCGTTGGGCGATGGAAGCGATCGAAAACATGTATCCTTTATGGATGCTCAAGTCCCTCCCGAACATGGCTGCATGCCATGTCGGTATTGCACTTGATGCGCGAGGACCTAACAATACGATTACGACTCTTGGCACTAGCGGTTTGAACGCTGCACTGGAAGCCATCAACGTGATTCGCCGCGGAAACGCCGACGTCATGGTTGTCGGTTCCGCTGCTTCGCAAATTTCCTACAGTCGCATGCTTCAACGTTACGAAGAGGACTATTCAATAGCATACGCGACTCCGACGACGGCTTGCAAACCCTTCGATTCGGCGCGGGATGGCTTGGTACCTGGCGAAGCCGCTTCCGCAGTCATTCTGGAACGCCGCTCTCACGCTGAGGCTCGCAATGCTACCATCCTCGGCTCAGTCACCGCTTGGGCGAATACTTTCGGCAAGTCAAACGGGGGTCGATGGAGTGGAACACAGAACTCCACCGAGAGCACTCTGTCGATGTTGCTTCAGCGATCCGGTCTAGACGCGAGTGATATTGATCATGTCAACGCCGCAGCCAACGGTACCATTGCTTGCGATGCGGGCGAAGCCTGCGGCATTGCCCATGTTCTGAACGAAGTTCCCGTTGTTTCCTACAAAGGGGCTCTTGGCGACTCCATCAGCGGGTCAGGTCTGGTCGAATGGATCGCTTCCTTAGCGGGCATGCAAGCCGGTTTTATTGCGCCAACCACCAACCATGAGTCGACGGCCTCCGATTGCCAGATCAACGTGATATCGAAAACAGCTAAGCTGCGGACAACCCCCCATTTCATTAAACTCTCGCAAACGCATCAAGGCCATTGTGTTGGCATTGTCGTTTCTGCGGTTCCTTAAAAATGGCAATTTACCTCGACAACCAAGCGACCACGCGCATCGATCCGACGGTCATCGCCGCCATGTTACCAATGATGGATTTGTACTATGCAAATCCAGGTAGTACGTCACACCAGGCAGGTCGACTGGTTGGCGAGATGGTGCAGGACGCCATTGAACGCATGGCTGTTCGATTCGGCGCGAGTTGCGACGAAATGATCATTACCAGCGGCGCAACGGAAAGCAATAACTTGGCGTTGTTTGGCGTGACCTTGCATCCCAAACAAAAACGTCGTTCCATTGTTTCGCTGGTTACCGAACACCGAGCCTTGCTGGATCCGCTCGCTAGGTTGGAAAAACTTGGTTTCGAAGTCCTTCGGCTGCCGGTGTTACCAAACGGGCATCCGCAAGCGGGGACCGTCGAACTCGACCGGCTAGCCGATGCGCTGACGGACAATACAGCCTTGGTCAGTATCATGCTGGCCAATAATGAGATTGGGACGGTTCAGCCCATACTTGAAATTGCAAATCTATGCCAACGATTGCAAATTCCGCTGCATACCGACGCCAGTCAGGCGGTGGGACGCTTGCCCATCGATGTCCAGTCGCTTGGAGTCGACTTGTTGAGTTTTTCGGCCCACAAATTTTATGGTCCTAAGGGCATCGGTGGACTTTATGTACGTCAGTCACCAACGCCCGTCTTGCTACAACCGCAAATCCTAGGTGGTGGCCAGCAAGGCAATCTTCGTTCAGGAACCCTCAATAGTGTTGGAATCGTTGGCATGGCCAAGGCTCTGGACCTTGTTTGCCAGGACTTGGACTCCCAAATGACAACGCAAGAGCAACTTCGGAATCTGCTTTGGCGGTTATTAAATGATCGGATCGACGGGCTAAGTCTCAATGGCCCGACTTTAAACGCCGAGAATCGTACATTGCGATTGGTAAACAATCTCAATGTCAGTTTCCCCAAGGTCGAGGGGCAATCGCTAATGTTGGAATGTCCGGAACTGGCGGTCAGCAGCGGCAGTGCTTGCACCTCCGCCGAGCCGCACCCCAGTCACGTCCTGATGGCGATCGGTCTAACCGCGGACCAAGCCAGATCCAGTCTGAGGTTTGGCCTTGGTCGTTTCACAACGGAATCCGAGATCCGAACGGCAGCCGAATGGTTGGGGGACGCCCATGCGAAACTTGTGCCATTTGTAGCTTGACCGATAATTGCGATGGCTCGACAATGTGCCAAGGGTGGGATGTTTGTCTCCTCCTAACGCCCACTTCCTCCAACGATTTTTGAGACCGAATGAGTCTTGCTCCATCTTCTGAAACGTCGAATAGCCCGGGTGAAACGACCGCTACCAAGCAAGTTCCCGACCGCAGTGGTCGATTTGGTGAGTTTGGCGGTCGCTACGTTCCCGAGACTCTCACCAGAGCTCTGGACGAGTTGATCCTCGAATATGAACTGGCCATGAAGGATCCCGATTTCCACACGGAACTCAATGAGCTACTGCACCGTTTTGTCGGACGGCCATCACCGCTTTATCACGCCAAACGCTTGAGCAAGCAACTTGGGGGAGCACAGATTTGGCTAAAACGCGAAGACCTGAATCATACGGGCGCTCACAAAATCAACAACACGCTCGGACAGGCATTATTGACGATGCGTATGAAAAAGACCCGCGTCATCGCCGAAACGGGAGCGGGGCAACACGGGGTTGCATCCGCGACCGCTTGCGCGCATTTCGGGTTGCCATGTGTTGTTTATATGGGGGCGGAGGACGTGCGTCGTCAAAAGCCCAACGTCTTTAGCATGCGTTTGATGGGTGCCGAAGTCCGCCCGGTAGAGAGCGGTTCACGCACACTGAGAGATGCTGTCAACGAAGCCATGCGAGATTGGATGTCCAGCGTGGAAAACACCCATTACATCATTGGATCGGTGATCGGCCCGCATCCATTTCCAATGATGGTGCGGGATTTTCAAAGCGTTATCGGTCGCGAATGCCGCGAGCAATGCTTGTCATCCATTGGCCGTTTGCCCGATACCATTGTGGCTTGCGTTGGTGGTGGCAGCAACGCGGCAGGGATGTTTTACCCGTTCATTGACGATCACACTGTTCGACTGATTGGAGTGGAGGCAGGCGGTCGAGGCTCTGCGCCCGGCGACCATGCATCCCCACTTAGCTACGGTTCTCCGGGTGTGCTTCATGGTTCCTACAGTTACGTCATGCAAGATGAAGACGGGCAGACGAGTGACGTTCACTCGATGTCGGCAGGCCTGGACTATCCGGGGGTTGGCCCTGAGCACAGCTATTGGAAGGACACCAAGCGAGTGGAATACACATCGTGTCGCGACGACGAAGCTCTGGGCGCATTCGATTTTTTAGCTCGCAATGAGGGTATTCTCACGGCCTTGGAAACGTGCCATGCGGTGGCCAAAGCAGCGGAAATCGCTAAAACCATGTCTTCCGATCAACACTTGGTCATTTGCCTTTCTGGCAGAGGCGACAAAGACGCGGCCGAACTCGCACGCCTTCGCGGTCAGGAATGGTAAGTGTAGCTCGGTGGTCCCCACCGAGTGCTCACGAAACAATCACGATCATCACGGCGGAGACCGCCGCGCCACAATGCTTACAAGCTACCAATTGCAATGAACTTCGGACTACGTAATGACCTCGATTGATGAACTATTTGTGACGCTCAAGTCTCAGGGCAGGAAAGCCCTGATGCCGTTTATTACTGCCGCCGATCCGAACCTTGGTTTCACGCGCCAAGTCCTTCGCAAATTGGATCAGCTTGGCTGCTCAATGGCCGAGGTTGGAATTCCGTATAGCGATCCCATTGCGGATGGACCGGTCATCCAAGCCTCGTACACCCGCGCACTTGGAACCAAAGTCAAGCTTCATGACATCTTCGAACAGATTGCATTGGAGCGTCAGAACATCTCGATGCCCATGGTCTCCATGGTCAGTTATGCGATTGTTCACCGCCATGGACCCGAGCGATACGTGGAAGATGCCATGGCGGCTGGTTTTGCAGGTGCTATTGTCCCTGACTTGCTGGTCGAGGAAAGCGGTCAGCTAGCTCGTATTTGCAAAGCCAAGCAATTCAACTTGATTCAACTGGTTACACCCACCACGCCGCGTGAACGCGCGTTGAAGATCGCGGAACAGTCGAGTGGTTTTCTGTACTTTGTAAGCGTCACCGGGATCACGGGTGAACGCACGGAACTGCCACCGGACTTGGTGGATCGCGTTTCTTGGTTGCGAGAGCGCACGCCGTTGCCAATTTGCATCGGATTTGGGATTTCCAAACCTGAGCACGTACGATTGTTGGCGCCAGTTTCAGATGGATTGATTGTTGGCTCGGCGATCGTGCGATTGATGGAGCAGGCTGCACAGTCCGAGGCGACAGCCCTGTCTGCCATAGAGGAACTTGTGAAAAGTTTGCAGTTGGCCATGAACGGATAGAGCTGATCTGCCAACCGGGAGCCGAGTTTGGCGATGTCGTCATTCTTCACGTCGTCATTCTTCAAGTCGATGGTTAACGGCTCCCTCAACTTCTCTGTTTGGTTAGGAAACTGACCGCAGTAGGTTATTCGAAGAAGCCGACGTTTTGCAAACACGCAAAACGTCGGCCTTTTTCGTATTTTCCTGCAATCTTCCGGGTCTCTGGGTTATGAAAACCGCCGGGTTAACGACTCTGGGTTATGAACCGTCTGCCTGACTCGGGATTCTTTTTTTCGTTTGGTCTGGCTCACCAGGAAGCCCCGAGTTGCGAACTTTGCCAGCCGGTAATGGGATGCGCGACGAAGATTCGGGTAAATATCTGTCCCAAATGCTATTTGTGGGCTAAGCTAGTACAGATAGGATCTTGATGATGAACCGACTTATAGCGATTTTGCTGATGCCGCTCTTTGTAGTGGGCAATTCTCTTGCCCACTCACACAGTACGGCTGCGCACCCATCGCCAGGAAAAGGTCGAGCTCATTTCCACGTTGGAAGTGCTCCCCAGCAGGGGCACCACAATCATGACTCCCATGAACACGCGAATCACGATCATCATGGGCACGACCACAATGGCGACGACCACGAAAGTGACGAGCCTGAATCGGCACCCGTAGCACCTGTCGAACACGATTCAGATGCTGTTTACGTTGCTGCTGCTGATTTAGTGTTCACCGCTTGCGATCGCATTTTCATCGAAATCGACGCGCACTCTTTTGTCGGAACTGTGGTCTGTTTACTCACAGATTTTCGCCCGTCCGTGCTCCGCGATCGACCGCCACTTGCGACGACCACCCAGCTACCGCTCTATCTACTTCATGCTGCGCTAAGGCTTTGATGCGACCCAACTGAGAGCAAACGCTCTCAATCGATGCGTCTCATCATCTCAAGCCATTACCTGCTGCTCAGCTCCTTCAAGTCGTCACTTGACGCAGTGCAGCTTCATTCCATGAAGTTCCGCAAGCCATGCGTTTCCACATAGCGTTCGCACCTACGTGCGTCCTTTCAATCATTTTTCTGTTCCAAGTCGTTGGCTGTACTTCGCGAGAATCTGCTACTGGACCTGTCTCGCAAGCTTCACCAGAGGCTGCGGGAAAACCGGAGTTGCAGATTCTTGAGCTTGGTCAACAGGCGAGAAAGAACCTGAACCTTGTCGTCAAGGCGGTTCGACCCACCGACTACTGGCGTACGATCACGATTCCAGGTGTTGTCGCGGATCGACCAGGTATCTCCGATCGTGGTGTGACGTCGCCGGCTGTGGGTGTGGTCTCCGAAATCCATGCGTATCCTGGCGATACCGTGCGACCGGGGCAACGCTTGGTAACTGTGCGCCTCTTCAGTGAATACTTGCAAGCCACCCAAACGCAACTCTTCAAAGCATCGCAAGAAGCCAAGCTAGTCCAAGAACAAATCGACCGGCTGAACGTGGTAGCAAACTCAGGGGCCGTATCAGGTTCGCGATTGATCGAACAACGAAATGAACTGCAACGCCAGCAGACGTTGATCCAGGCTTCCAAACAAGAACTTCTCAATCGCGGTTTGAACCCAGAACAAATAGCGTTGGTGACAGAAGGCAGCTTTATCTCCACCATCGAAGTGTCCGCCCCGCCAGCTCGACCTCATGAAACGGTTCTTGATGGACTTGTAAAGCCAGACGTGCAGACCGTTGGGTACAAAGCAGCGGATGATATTGCTTATGAACTGCATGCGCTAGGTGTCGAACTCGGACAAACGGTTCAAGCCGGTGACTTGTTGGCCAACTTAGCCAATCATCAGTCTTTGTACGTCGTTGGACATGCATTCAAGCGCGAGGCTGGCTTGCTCGAAAAGGCAACGCAAAACAAAGCTCCGCTACGAATCGAATTCGCCGAGGATCCCTCGGAACTTTGGCCTACTAATGAGCAGCAGTTCCAAATTCGGCACCTCGCAAACACGATCGATGCAGCTACGCGAACCTTCGACTTTTTTGTACCACTGATCAACCAGTCACGGAGCTACCAGCAAGATGGGAAGACCTTCTTAGTTTGGAGGTTCCGACCTGGTCAGCGCTCACGAATCGAAGTGCCAATTGAGAAGTTCGCCAATGTGTTTGTGCTACCATCCGAAGCCGTAGTTCGAGAGGGACCAAACGCATACGCCTACCAACAGAATGGAGACTTATTCAATCAGCTCTCAGTTCACATCGTCTACGAAGATCGCGATCACGTGATCTTAGCTAACGACCAAAGCATCACCTCTGGGACCTTCTTGGCTCAAAACGCAGCGGCCTCGCTGAGAAGAGTGCTGAAAGCCCAATCCGCTAGCGGCGAGCAACCTGGTCTGCATGTTCATGCCGACGGAACCACCCACGCGGCACACTAAGGAGAACTCAGATGCTCGATTCTATTATCCGATTGTCATTGCGTTATCGCTCACTGGTTCTCGCTAGCAGTCTGGTTGTGCTCGTGTACGGATCGTACCTCACGACCACCATGTCGATCGATGTGTTCCCGGACTTGGACCGTCCGCGCGTCGTTATTATCACCGAAGCTCCCGGCCTTGCCACAGAGGAAGTTGAAACACTGGTCACGCAGCCGATCGAGATCGCTTTGATGGGCGCGAATGGCGTGCAAGCAGTGCGCAGCCAAACGACGGCCGGCCTAAATGTCCTGTACATCGAGTTCGGTTGGTCAACAGACATACGTGCCGCTCGTCAGACCGTAAGCGAACGTCTCATCACGCTCGAAGGGATTCTGCCTGAGGGCGTCACGCCACAAATGACACCACCTTCGTCCATCATGGGACAGATCGTGGTTGCCGGCATTTACCGACAAGCAGGCCCAAGAGGCGGAAGCCTAGCGCCGGTCGGACAAACCAAGCTGATGGCTGAATTGTTCCCCGGTACTAATGAGCCCTCCTTAAAGCTTTGGCGTGTTGCCGATCGCCGCAAACCGGAGACATGGGAACCGGTCCCTTTTGAGTTTGTTGAGCCGCTCTCCAAGCAAGGCGAAGACTCAACTCGCTATCGAGCGACGGTGAAACTCAAGTCTGGTAACCACGACATCCAGTTTGAATCCGAATCCAAGCAATTGCTAGAACTTCGGACCATCGCCGACTGGGTAATTCGGCCTCGACTGTTGAAGGTTAGCGGAGTCGCTGAAGTCTTCATGCAAGGAGGTGACCGTAAGCAATACCAAGTGTTGCTCGATCCAACGGCGCTCCTCGAATACGACGTGACGGTACAAGATGTCGAGCGAGCTCTCAGCGAAAGCAACATCAATGCAAGCGGCGGCTTTGCCATCAAGGGTGAGTCGGAACGTCCCATTCGAATACTTGGGAGGCTTGGAACTGGTGGTCGCAGTGTGTTTGACGATCTACTCAAAATTCCAGTCGCTAAGTCTTCCAAACGCAGCATTCTGCTTGAACAAGTTGCATCGGTGGTAGAAGGTCCTGAACTGAAGCGTGGAGATGGTAGCGTCAACGGTCAAAGCGGCATTGTCTTTACCGTAGTGAAGCAGCCGCATGTTGATACCCGCAAATTGACCGATAACGCAGCGACTGCTTTCGCCGAAGTTGAAGCCTCATTGCCAGCCGACATCATTATCAACTCCGAGCTCTTCAGACTGAAGAACTTCATCGATCGCGGAGTGTT
The DNA here is from genome assembly GCA_031427235.1 of Pirellula sp. GTDB lineage: Bacteria > Planctomycetota > Planctomycetia > Pirellulales > Pirellulaceae > JBKCUI01. Next base: position 16,643 of record JANPNA010000347.1, on the reverse strand, counting down.
CAACGTCGCCGAAGCACTGGCCATTGGTGCGACGCTTGTGGTCATCGTCTTATTTCTGTTCTTGCTGAATTTCCGAACGACATTTATCACGCTAACCGCGATTCCCATGTCGCTGGTAATGACCACGCTGGTCTTTCGTTTTATTGGATGGATCAGTGGCAGCGAACTTTCGATCAACGTGATGACGCTTGGTGGCATCGCAGTTGCGATGGGCGAACTGGTCGATGACGCGATCGTTGACGTCGAGAATATTTTTCGCCGATTGAAAGAGAACAATCAACGCGAGCAGCCTCTCCCTGCAATCGACGTAGTTTACCACGCGAGCAAGGAGATTCGAAGTTCGATTCTCTTCGGTACGATTGTGGTCATCCTTGTCTTCCTGCCCTTGTTTGCACTTTCGGGTGTTGAAGGAAGATTGTTTACGCCTCTGGGCTTCGCCTACATCGTCTCGATCTTGTCGTCATTTGTGGTTTCGCTCACGGTGACACCGGTTCTCTCGTACTACCTGCTTCCAACGTCCAAGGCGACGCATTCTGAGCAGGATGGCCCCGTGCTGCGTGCTCTGAAGTGGATGGTAAGTCCGTTGATTCAAATCAGCATGCGAGTACCCACTTTGTTGTTGATCGCTACATGGGTCATCGTGGCACTTGCCGCTTGGCAACTCGCGCAGCTTGGACGCAATTTCCTGCCTGCATTCGATGAAGGGAGTGTTCAGGTGAATGTCACGCTTCCACCAGGCTCTTCGCTGCAGGCGTCGAATCAAGTGTCTACAAACATTGATGGCGTTTTCAAATCGATGCAGAAGAGTTCGAGGAACCCCGATGGGGCGATCTTGAACTTCGTACGGCGCACGGGACGCGCTCAGATGGACGAACATGCTTCGCCGGTAAACTTTGGCGAGTACATCCTCAGTATGAATCCCGATGCTGAGCATAATCGTGAAAAGATGATCGCTGACCTGCGTGAACGAATTGGCAAGGAAGTCCCGGGTGTGGATATCGAAGTGGAACAACCGCTGGCGCATTTGATCAGCCATATGGTTTCGGGTGTTTATGCCCAGATCGCGATCAAGATCCACGGCGACGACTTGGACATCCTACTGACTCTTGCCGATCAAGTGAAATCGTCGATCGCCAACGTTCCTGGGGTGACTCCGCCAATCGTCGAACCCGTTCAGATGACGCCAGAGTTACACATACAACTTCGAGGCGATGACCTAGCGATGCACGGGCTCACCAGACAATATGTTGCATCGGTCCTTCAGACCGCTCTTCAAGGCCAGGTGGTCTCGGAGGTACTTGAGGGACAACGCCGCTTCGATTTGCTCGTGCGACTAGAGGAAACATATCGGGCCGATTATCCAAACCTAGGACGTCTGCGAATCGATCTTCCGCACCAAGACGGAGAAAAAGAACGCGGTCAGATCGAACTGCGTGACGTTGCGACAATTTCCGAGGGCGTTGGTCCAAACTCCGTCAATCGAGAGAATGCACGTCGGCGAATTGTTATTCGCTGTAACACCGAGGGCCGCGACTTAGCCAGTGCGGTCACCGAGATCCGGCAACGCGTTGATTCGCAAGTCACGATGCCAGTCGGTTACTACGTCGAGTATGGCGGACAGTTTGAAAGTCAGCAGAACGCGACACAATTGATTGGGATCCTGGCAGGGCTTTCCGTCGTCGGCATGTTCGGTGTCCTGCTGATTCTGTTTCCATCGGTACGCATCGTTTTGCAAATACTTAATGCACTTCCAACCGCATTCATCGGTGGCGTGTTTGCGTTGGTCATTACCCAGCAAACGCTCACAGTTGCAAGTCTCGTAGGATTCATTTCATTGGGCGGCATTGCAGTTAGGAACGGTATTCTGCTTGTGACTCACTACTTCCATCTCATGAAGGAAGAAGGGGAAGACTTTTCCCAGGCAATGATTGTGCGGGGCAGCCTTGAGAGATTGGCCCCCGTGTTGATGACGGCGCTGACTGCCGGCATCGGCTTGATTCCGCTGGTGATTGGCGGCCAAGAACCGGGGCGTGAGATTCTCTACCCGGTTGCGACCGTCATTCTTGGTGGATTAACGACTTCGACGTTTTGTGAATTCTTGATTCACCCTGGTTTATTTTGGAAATTCAGCGGTCAAGACGCCAAGCGATTGGTGGACGCTGATAAGGCTACTTCAGTTTAAGGAAAGTTGTGATGAAGAAGATTGGTTTTACACTCGTATTAGCGGCGTTCGTTGGTTTCGTTGGATGCAAAAAACCATCAGATACGGCTATGAACACTCCCGCAAAAGTTGCTGATGATCACGGTCACGATCATGGTGACGGAGCACAGGACCATAGTGCTGAAGGGCACGCGCATGGTGAGGGTCCACACGAAGGCACGGTTGCTGATTGGGGGGGAGGCAAGTATCACGTTGAGTTCACCGTTGATCACGCGAAGCAGCAAGCAACGGTTTACATTCTCGGCAGCGACGAGAAGTCACCATCACCGATTCATGCCAAGTCCATTGAATTGAGCATCAAAGATCCAGAGATGCTTGTGACCCTTCAGGCGTCACCTCAGGAGGGCGACGCCGAGGGCAAAGCTTCCCGTTTCATTGGAACTCATGAAAAATTGGGAGTGGTTCAAGAGTATGCCGGCACCATGACCGGTGTTATCGATGGAACGCCATACTCGGGCGATTTCAAGGAAGAAGCCCATGGCGACCATAGCCATTGATTTGCTGCACTCCAACAGGCTTAACTTTCGAGGTTCATAATGCTTTACGTAGTCAAGATTCTCATTTCGGCGGTGGTGATCGTTGTCGTATCGGAAATAGCAGGACGGTCACCACGAGTAGGTGGACTATTACTATCGCTTCCGATTGTGAGCATCTTGGCCTTCGTAATGACATGGCAATCGCAACGAGACATGGCAGTCATCACGGGACTAGGGCGGGAGACTCTGATCCTGGTCCCTCTTGGCTTGCCATTCTTTGTCCCATTTGCGTTGGCGAGCAGAACTGGTTTGAGCTTTTGGCCGTCATTCTTCTTAGGAATTCTGCTGGCCGTGACCACACTAGGCGGATACTTTGCGTTCGCCAGTCGCGTCGGAAACTAACCATTTGCGATAAGGTAATGTGCGGTGTGATGCGGCGCTATCTGAGCGGCGGAGAGGAACCCAGGGATCTCCGTGTGCTTGAGAGGTTTGAGTTGCCCGGTAACGAGCCCACTCGTCGCGAAAGCACTTTGTGTGGCTTCCGGCTTCTCCTGCGCCTCGAGTAAACCGGGAACCAGTAACGATCCAGCGGCGGCTCCTGACGAAGCAAATAGAAAACTTCTGCGATTTGTGTCGGTCATCGTAGGGTCCTTTAAGAGGGGGAATTGTTGAAAGAGAAATGGCTGTTCACAAACATGACTTGTTCATGGCGAGGAGGAATTCTCTTGTTGAAGTCGTACGTACAACGCATCATAGACGAGTCGACCACGGTCAATCGCATCCCTCGGCATTTCTTCTCCACGCTTGACGAATACAAATTCGGCTTGCGGATCGATCTCACGCAGAATCAGCCACGCACATCCAATGCGGTCGATCCCAACATTCTCCCAAGTTGCCCATCTCATAGCTTGTTACTCCCCTCCGGCTGAAAGCAGCTTTTCACGAGTCTTTTTCCCAAGCGGCGAAGCGAAGTGGTCTTTGGTCTGAATGTCTTGAAAACGTTTTGACAGCATGGCGAGATCTCGGTCTTTGCTTTTGAGAGCTGCAATGATTTCGTCATACTCGCGATCCACCGCATCAATAAATTGTTGACGAAGACTAGTTCCATCAGCAGTGAATAGTGCTTGTGTTTCCCATAGTGTTGATTCGCCCTTGATCTCCTTAATCTCAGCCGCCAGCCACTGAAACTGTTCTTGTGTACGCTTAGTCTTGGGCAAGACCCAGATTGCATCTTGCAAGGAGATTGCACCGAGTTGTTGCAACTTACGCCAAACGAAGACGCGACCAGCGCTCGGTTCTCGAGGAATACTGTAGACCAGAAATAGCCAAGTGGACGACACGTTATCTCTCGGATCATGGTTTCACGTAAGGGAAAATAATCAGCCCGATGATGGCTGCAGCAAGCACGATGATAGGCTCTGGTAGCTTCTTAAACTTCAGCAAAAGCCCAATCGTTGCAAGCAAGATGATGACTTTGGGGATGTCAGGTATGTAGCCGTTTTCAAAGATGGTACGACGGCCGAGCACCACACATGCGCCCGCAATGGCACCGACAGCGGCCGCTGTGACGCCATCCACGAAGGCAACGATACCGGGGCGCTTGCCGTGCTTCTTGAAGTAAGGGGCTGGCAGGATCGTTAGCAAATAGCAAGGAAGGAAGGTGGCCAGCGCAGCTACGGAAGCTCCCGCAAAGCCGCTCCAAAAATCACCCTCGCGTCCGGTAATGATAAAACCGATGAATCCAACCGTGATCACAACCGGGCCTGGCGTGATCATCGCGACTGCTACCGCATCCAGGAATTCATGGTCGTTGAGCCAACCGTATTCTTTAACGACACCGCCGTAAAGAAAAGGAACAATCGCTAATCCACTGCCGAACACAAAAGCTCCAGCCTTTGAAAAGAAGATTGCGATTTGCGTTAATAACTCATGGAGAGAAGCTTTCGCAACTGGAGCCATCGCCACCAACACAGATGGTTCGAAAGCTGCAGTCGTCGAAGTTGTTTTCATAAATGCTGGTGTGCGAAACGCCCAAACCAACATACCCGCACCAAGAAAAAGCCAAATGCTCTCGGACTCGGTGATGATGGTAACGGCAGCACTGGCCAAGAAAATAAACCATAGCAGGCGGCTACGGCCAATGGTTTTTAGAGTGAGCTTGTACGCGCTGATGGTAATGATACCGATGACGGATGCGCCGACTCCGTAAAACACCGCTTGCATCCAGCCAATTCCACCGAAATGCACATAAGCCCAGCCGAGCGCAACCACCATTACAAACGAAGGAAGAACAAAAGCAGTCCCCACCAAAGTTGCGCCTAAAACCCCATGGTGAACGAAACCAAGGTAGATCGCCAATTGGGCAGCAAGCGGCCCCGGCATGAGCTGCGCCAGCGTCATTCCTTCCTTGAATTCTGACTCGCTGATCCACTTCTTCTGTTCGACCAAGTCGCGGTGCATGTAGCCCACCAATGCCACAGGTCCGCCGAATCCGATCGTTCCCAAGCGAAGTGCGTACTTCGTTAACTGACCAAGAGTGTAGGGTTGCCCTGCTGTTTCCATGTCCGCACTGCGTTGCTGATTTAAAAAGTTTTCTGACGCTCATCAAATGTTTGTAACCACGGTTACAATTGCAAATACTAGCAGACTGTTGGGTCTATTGATAGATAGCCTTGGACTTACCGATGAGTGGTTTCCATCGAACTAAATCAATGTTGCCTTACCAATTCAAAAATCTTTGCAATTTTTGGCAGAAACTGTCCCGGCAAACCCTAGTTTTGCCATCGTTGACAGTCTCGAAATATACCCCACCTAGTGGTCCACACCTGCGAGCTTTTTCAACGGGTAATGGGACGCGCGTCGGCTGTTTCGCATACATAGATCTGGGAGGGATGCCACTTTGGTTCCCTCGAAGGTCTTTCCATGGAGGCAGAACCATCGACGCTTACTCTCTTGACTATCTTCCCGCAGACGACGGACTCCCTAAAGGCGGGCGACAGTTTGACAAATGCAGTGTGCAGGCGCGGCTCGCTCCGGTCGTCAAGCGATAGATTGAGTTGGTAGCTAACAAACCTCTCGTCGCCGTCCGAATTATTACTTCCGAACAAACCAGCGTTGATCATTTGAACGGCCAAAATATCCGCGAGCGGCCGACGACGGGTTCGCCCGAAGCGCCGGATCGTCAGTTCGCGGGACGTTGTGTCGAACAGAAAACGCGGCCCGAGCAGCGCCGTTCCGAAGTATGCAAACGGGAATCCCAAACTGAGGAGTACCAATACGGTCACGACATCCTCGAGCATCAGTCGGTTCTGCGCGAGCATCACGAACTGCTTGAACAGCCCGAACAACCCAAGGATCAAGACTGGCCACCCAAGTACGCAGAAGGTCCACCCCAGCACCCGGACGCCCTGGGCTTTACCATCACTCTAGAACCGAAGGTCAAAACCCCCGGCGTAAAGCCGGCGGCATGACTGAATGCCCCCGAGTTTACTCGGGGGATCATTACTTTCACTCTAGATCATTTCAACATTTCATTCCAGACATCGCGAATAATATCTTCTAGAAAAAGTGTCGGCGCATAGCCGATGGCTTGTCGGATGCGGGTCAAGTCTGGCACACGTCGCCTGATGTCTTCAAAGTCTTCATTGTACGCCTGAGAATAGGACTGAAACTGAATCGTTGCAGCCGGATTGACAATCGCCACAACCCGTTTCGCCATTTGAAGAATCGATATCGGCTGATCTGCCCCGATATTGTAGATATGGCCATAACTACTAGCTGTTTCCATAAGGGTCATAACGGCACCTACAACATCCGACACGTGTGCAAAGCATCGTTCCTGCATTCCGTCATCGTGCACAACCAGCGGTTTTCCGGCCATCGCAGCTTCCACAAACCTGGGTAGAACCATTCCGTAAGCGCCTGATTGTCGAGGCCCAGACACGTTAAAAAAACGTCCGATGACAATGTTCATTTGGCACTCACGCACACATGCCAACGCCAGGAATTCGTCGATCGCTTTGCTTGCGCCGTAGCTCCATCGCGGTTTGGTAGTCGCACCGAACACCAGATCATCCTCTTCACACCAAACGCTTTTGGGATTCTTTCCGTACACTTCGCTTGTACTCGCCAGGAACATCGAAACCGTCCGCCCCGTCAAATGGATTCGACGAAGCTCGTCCAGCAAGAGTTGGGTCGGGTAGATGTTCCGATGAATCGTTTGGATGGGGTGCTTTGCAATCAACGCCACCCCAACTGCGGCAGCCAAGTGGTACACCACATCGACATCTTGGCAAACCTCACGAACGAGCTCTGGATCACCTAGATCGGCGTGAATCAATCGCAATCGTGGGTGACTCAGGACACGGCTCAGATTGCCGCTCCGCCCGGTGCTCAAGTCATCGACGATGGTAACCTGGTTTCCAGCTTGCAATAATCGTTCTGTTAAATGGGAACCAATGAATCCGCTGCCGCCGGTTACGAGGATTTGCATTTAGAGAAACAGTGTGGGTAAAGTTGGGACGAGAGTTGAGGCAATCAAGGATTTGAGGTCAAAGCTTCAAGATGTAGCGATCAGGCGATTTTTGCCTGGCAAACGTTGCTAGCCAAAGGAAAACCATTCACGCTTCCAGTAAAACTTTCCGATTGGAGTCTACTACGTTAAACTACAGACTTGGTTCGGCCAACACCGCCTGCGGACCTTTGTCAGCATTTGGATATCGAATACGGCTCTTTTAGCGTTACGATTGGGATTACTATGAAAAACCGAGATGCTGCCAGACGATTATTTGCAGCTTGCCTAGCAACCGGCCTGTTCGTATCACCGGCGATGGAGCCCCAAGGTGCTGTCGGTCAACAGGGGGGCGTACCAGCCAAAAACACACAAGACAAACCTACGCAGGCAGCTGGCAAACCCAAAGCTTCCGGCACCACTCAGCTCTCCGATAAAGAGAAACGTCAGGAAAAAGCCAGAGAGATCTTTGCCGACGCGGCCAACGCCCAAAACAACGGGGCTTTTTCGCTTGCCATCGAGCAGTGGAACAGATTGCTCAAGGATTACCCTGCCGATCCCCTAGCATCGAGCGCACGTCATTTTCTGGGGGTTTGCTACCTTCAACAAGAGAAGCCCGATTTTCCTGCCGCCATTGAGCAATTCAAGATTTCTCTCCAGGACACGGAACTGAAGCAGCGCGAAGAATCGCTGGTAAACCTTGGCTGGAGTCTCTATCAACAAGGGATGAAAGCCGAAGGAAATGTCCGCAAGCAAGCTCTTGGCGAATCGGCCAAGGTACTTGCATCCCTGGTAGATAAGTATCCGGATGGTAGTTTTGCTGACAAAGCCATGTTCTACGCGGGAGAAGCGGAATCTCGTTTGGGCAATCTCGACAAAGCGATTTCGCATTACAGCCAGTTGCTCCAAAATCGTTCAATGGACACTTCGTCCGTACGGCCAGATGCCCTGTTTGGGCTGGCGCTCACCTTTGACGAACAACAGCAGCCTAAACTGGCCAAAGAAAACTACGACGCTTTTCTTGCAAAATACGCGAGCCATCCGCTGTCAAAAGAAGTGCGAATGAGGGCTGCCGAAATCGCCATCAAAGACGATCAAATAGGAAGTGCAGTTCAACTGCTGGAGGAAGTCGTGGCAGCGAAAGACTTTGAGAAGAGTCCAAACGCAGACTATGCACTCTACCGTTACGGCTTTGCATTGGCAAAATCGGGCAAGTACAAAGAGTCTGCAGACGTCTATCAGACGCTTTCAAGACTGTTTCCTCAGTCGCAGTATTCGCAAAACTCCGCGTTGGCTGCCGGTCAAACGCTGATGCGTGACAAAAAGTTCAACGAAGCCTTCAAATCCTTCGAAGGCTTGCTCTCTTCCAAAGACGATCGAGCCGCCGAGGCTGCTCACTGGATGTGCCAAATCGTCATCATTCAGAGCAAACCGACGGATGCTATCGCTATCGCTCGACGAGCTCTCGAGTGGGCGAGCAAAACTCCATCCGCTGTGCTGCTCAGAATGGATCTTGCGGATGGACTTTCCGCGACCGCAGACGGGAAAGCCGAGGCCAGGACCATTTACGAACAGATCGCCGTCGAGAATCCGGACGATGCCATTGCTCCACGAGCGACCTACAACGCGGCCTTTGCTGCCCTGCAAATGGGTGCGCAGGCAGATGCACAGCGATGGAGTGAAGCGTTTGCAAAACGGTTTCCAAATGATCCCCTCGCGTCTGACGTAGCTTACATTCGGGCTGAGTCGACACTGCAGTTGGGGCAACATGAATCCGCAGCCACAGCCTTTGAACAGTTGATCACCGCCGAACCAAAGAACCCCCTGCGATCTTCCTGGGAGACCCGACTCGCCGCAGCTAGATACTTAAGCGGACAATTCGAAAAAGTGCTCGAACTGACCGGCAAAGCAATCAAGGAAAAGCAAGATCCAATGGCTCGCGCAGAATCCTTTTTCCTTCAAGGGGCAAGCCTTCTGAAACTCGAGAAATTCGATCAAGCCATCGACTCGCTTCAGAAATCAAATCAAGCGGACGCCAAGTGGGGGCAAGCCGACGAAGTCCTAGTCGTCTTGGCCGAAGCCCAAAACGCCAATGGCAAAAAGGAAGAAGCCAAAAATACACTTCAAAAGATTCTCAAAGACTATCCAAATTCCCGTTTCAAACCTCAAGTTGAGTTTCGATTGGGGCAACTCTCGGCCAGTTTGAATGATTTTGACCGTGCCTTGGTCTCCTATGATTCGGTGCTGTCGACCTCCAAAGACAAGTCTCTGCTGGATTACGCAGCCTATGGCAAAGCGTTTATCCTCATTCAGCGAGAGCAGTTTGCTCCTGCCCTTCAATTGCTCGAACCCATTGCGCTTGATACTCGCGAGGATGGAGTCGGCTTCGAAGCCAGAGTTGCCAAGGCGATTTGCTTGCGTCAGCTTGGCAAACCCAAAGACGCTATCGTCGTCTTGAACCAATTGATGAAAGCCAAGCTTCCGCCGGACCAAAAGCCAAAGGCGCTCTACGAACTCGGCCTAGCTTGCAGCGCATCCGAACAACTGGACTCGGCCATCGAAGCATTCCAGACCCTTATCGATTCGTATCCGAAGTTCACGTTACTCGACAAAGCGTACTATGAACTTGCCTGGGCACTGAAATCACAGGGTAATTTAGAAAAAGCCAACGAGGTCTTTCAGTCGATGGCCGCTAAGTATCCGGACAGCCCGCTAGCCGCCGAAGCCTATTTTCATGTTGGACAAGCTGAATACGACAATTCGAAATTCGACCGAGCCATAAAAGCGTATACCGTTGCTGCCACGCGAAGCGTCGACGCAAACCTGCAAGAGAAGTCGCTTTATAAACTCGGCTGGGCCTTTTTCCAACAAAAACAATACGACCAAGCGATCGAACAATTTCGAAAGCAGACTCGAGATTTCCCGAAAGGGAACTTGCTCGTTGACGCGTCGTTTATGGTTGCAGAATGTTTTCTCAAACAGGAGAAGTACTCAGATGCTTGGCCACAATACGAATCCACTCGCCGCAGCATGGAAATGGTGGCCGATCCTGATGGCGTAAGCGAGCAGGTCAAAGCCATGGTTTACTTGCACGGTGCACAGTCTGCACGAGAGCTGAAAAAGTGGACCGAAGTTGACAATTGGATCGGTGCCTTGAAAAGCAAAGTGCCAGATTCGCCTCTCATGCCGACCGCAAAATACGAACTCGCGTACGCTCGACAGAACCAAAAGAAGACCAACGAAGCGATCCAGCTCTACAGTGAATTGGCGGAAGACCAACGCGATGAAATCGGAGCTAGGTCCCGCTTCATGTTGGGCGAACTCTTCTTTGCTGACCGCGAGTTTGCTAAGGCCATTTCAGAATTCCAAAAAGTCATGTATGGCTACGGTGGTACTCAAGCACCCGCTGACATCAAAAACTGGCAGGCTCGATCGGCCTTTGAAGCGGGTCGATGCAGCGAAGTCCTCATCGTCGACCAAAAAGGGGAAAAGAAAAAGAAGGCGGTCGACGTAGCCAAGAAGTTTTATGAGTTCGTGGTTAACAATCACGATGGCCATTCGTTGTCGAAGCAAGCCAAGGATCGGCTAAGCGAACTCAGCCGACTCTAGCAAAGAGTAGCTCGGCACTCCGTGCCGAGAAAAACGGCACGGAGTGCCGTTCTACACTGAAGCCACACCAAAATTGTCAGCTTTCGCTCCGCGAAAGCGCGCCACAAGCAGCGCCATTCGGAAGTTCTTTGTGCTCAGCCAAAATACCACCTCTACTCTGGCTGAAATCGCATTGCAATCGATTTCAAACGACCGAATCGATACGTTTGATTGCCGTGCATGGCGATCCAACGGATTCAGTGATTCCGCCATTTTACGTTTGACATGCGCCTTGGGTGCCTTTTCGATCCGAAGCTGGCCCAATCGATTCGATACTCCGTCGAAGATTGAATTCTGGGCCGCTACGAATGAGACTTTTAACGACAACGAACGCAGTCTGAAAAACGTCGGTGCCTCAACCAATATCCCGTTTCCAGTATTGACCCAATGGAAACCGCATGGAGATCACGCAGTTTTCGTCCTTCCATTCGAGGATAAATTATGGACACTTTGTAGCTGGGTCCAAGGTCAACCCATCGCGTCGAATCAAGTCGACAAAGCGTTGGTGGTTCATCTTGCAACCGTCCTTGGTCGATTGCATGCACGGCCACTTGGCCTGCAGTCCATGCAGTCCAATTCCCTTCGCGAGCGGTTGGAGGTCCTGAAGTCCCTTGATCATCGACTTTTCAGCCTGATTGACCAAACGACTTTCTTCTCATCGAGCCATCTTTCGGATAGGCTCAAACATTGCATGGCGATTGTGTTGGAGCGAGGACCGGACTGGCAGCGATTCCTATCGGTCGGCGGAAGGCAAATGCGAGCTTGCCACTGGATCGTGCGAGATCTATGGCGAGAGAACATCTTGCTCGATGACTCGAAACGGTTTTCATCGATTGTCGATCTTGGGGCGGCTCGAATCGATTGGCCTGGATTGGATTTCATTCGACTCTTTGGAAGTCTATCCTACGATTCGGGGCATGACCTTAGCGTGGACGGCAGCTCCAAGAACGAGTTATGGCAAGATGCCTTTGCGGCTTACACGAACGAACTTCCAAGCCATGCCATCGAGTCCCTCGAAGAGTGCAAAATGATGCACATGGTCTCGGTTGGGCTTTCCATTGCACAGTGGGTTCGGTGGATCCAAAGCGGCACGATCGATTTACGCAATTCGGAAAAAGCCCAGCGAGTCGCCGAACGCGTCAGGGAGCTTTGCGATCAATTTCTGATGGAAGCGAGTTAGTGCCGTGTCACCGATACAAAATTGTCGCAATTTGCTCCGCTAGCGCGTGTTAGCGACATAATTGTTGCCTCTCGAGGGCTCCCTAAATCAACATCGCACTACTTGCTTTATGTGGAGCAAAGTTCGACGACAAACAACTGATGGAGTCTGGTAACAGCAAAAAGCGTCTTGCTTTAGTTGCATTCTTCAATCACCTTCGTTATAACGAAGACCGTGGAGCGACGGTCTAGGAAAGTTTGGGAGGACAATGCATGAATGCGGATTTGCTTACTGGTTTCGTTGACGAGCTATACCGACAGCGAATTCCAATTTGGATCTTGCAAGACATTCGAAGCGATTACATGCATCGCATCGATCGAGAGCAAGTCGCGAACGATGTCGCCTATGCGATTTATGCTTTTTTTTCGATGGAACCCGAATGCAACCCTCAGATGATTCAAAATTCCTATGGTTTGTGCAGGAGAGTAAGTAGGTGTACGGCGATAGATGCGATCAAAAAAGTTTTTCGACACAAACGAGCGTTAAGTCGTTCAAGAAATTTTCATGTTGGAGAAACAGAGACCTTGGTGGACAGAGCGAGTACTTATGGGAATTCTACGGTTGATTACGACGATTTCTGTCAATTCCATCTTAATGCGATGACGCATGAACAACGGTCAATTGCTAAATTGAGGATCGACGGTTGGACCATCGTGGAAATCTCGGAATGGATTGGATGTAGTGCAAAAAGAATACAGAGAAAACTGAGTAGAATTAGCGTATTCCTAGAGGAACGATTGAGGACGGAGGACGGAGGACGGAGGACGGAGGACGGAGGACGGAGGACGGAGGACGGAGGACGGAGGAAGGAGGACGGAGGACGGAGAAAGGAGAAAGGATCCGTAAGTGTTTTGCGCTAGCGGTGCGTAATTCCCGATTTGTTTTTGAGAAAATCGCTGATTTCCGTCGCAACCGTAAGAGGTTTGTCGATTTATCTAATAGTGTTCGTAACTACACATGGAAGCAACGAGGACGATCTCAATCGAAACTCAACCTAAAATCCAATCGGAGTGATCAAATGAATCGGTATATGAATTTTGGATGTTTTTTTATTGTCCTTTTGTGCGTTCCGATCATAGCTTGTCCACCAACTCCGCTTCCCTGGGATATAGACGATCCGGTAAATGGATCGAACCCTGTCTACAGCGCGAATATTGCTTGTGAAGGCGAGGCAGTCACCTCGGCCAACTATACATTAAAAGTTATTCGAACAAGCGACAAGAAAGTACTAAAAACGATTGATGACACGTCAAGCCAGTGTGCGTGGATGGAAGAGATTCCTGAACCGAATGGAGGGTGGCCGGTTCCAGCGGGTGCTGCAACGCCATCGTCGTTAGAATTGTGGTCGGGCGGAAATAGTTATGATGTTGAACCAATTGGATTGAAACCTTAGTCTTGGGACTTTGTAGAAGCATCTAGGCAAGGAATTGACTGAATGTCACGTAAATTTATATTTGGAGTTGTTGGACTGTGCTGCGTCTTGTTTTTTTGGGGGGCTTCGCTTTATTTTTCTACGAAGAGTATCCCACCGAAATTGGAAAGAGAAAAGCCATCTGAACTTTTCGTATTACAGTCTTTGACCCTTAACGGCGTCGAATGTCCTATAAGCAAATCGGAAACGCTGACCCTACCAAAGGTGGTCGACCTAAAGTTCGTTTTCCGATTTGGATGGCTATCGGATGTCGGCCCTAGAGAGGTCGGAACAGTTAAAGTCGTTCATGGATTGGATGGGGTAATCGTTCAGAGCGCATCCGGAACAATCAAAAACTACGGTAAAAAGAGTTCTACCATGTCGGTTCAATTTCGAATTCCCGCCGATACGAAACTTGGTGCGTCTATGCTTGTGATTCGAACGATCAAAATGCCACTGGCGGAAGTAAGATGCAACATCGTTGAATAAAGTTACACTTTGCAGTTCCAAAAACCAAGCAGATCAGAGTCGGCAATGGCGAAACAAAATCATCGTGTACGCAACGACGCGGGATTCACCCTACTTGAAGTTACTATAGTCTTGGTAATTCTTGGAGTCCTGATAGGGTTATTGTCAGTTGGATTAGCCGCCGCTCGAGATTCCGCACGACGAATAAAATGTTCTACGAATCTTTCGCAGATCGGGATGGGGCTGAGCAACTATGAATCAACATTTAGGATGTTCCCTCGTGGATCTGGGCAACAGGGGCATGGACCTCTAGTATCTATACTTCCATACATTGAGCAAGCAGCGATTTACGATAGCATCGATTTTGGATTGGATGTTCACGGAAATCCAATCGCACTAAAAACGCGAATCGATCTGTATCGTTGCCCCGCTACACTCGCTCAGGAACGAAAAGAGCGTACTGACTATGTCCTAAATCGTGGCGATACGCTTGCGATGCTTCGAAAGGATCCATGGTTTTTCGACGAGAAGTTTTTCCCTCGCGCTCAAAATTTTTCCAAAGGGCTCACAGGAACGCCTCTCATGTCTGAAACATGTCCGCGAGTAGATGAAATTCGAAAAGGATCGATGCAAAACCTTACCAATCGAAACATAGTCTTTCAAGCGGATTCGATTCAATTCGAATCGGAGTGCAACACTGCCTTAGATGACATCCCAAGCCATATTGATAACGGTAGATTTTGGTTTGGAGCCGGTACCGCGAACTATTTTCACATATCTCCTCCCAATGCTCGATCGTGTGGAAACGGTGGGCAAATTCAGTTTTCACTTTATACCGCCACTAGCATGCATTCAGGTGGTGTTAACACGCTATTTGCAGATGGACGAGTCGAATTCGTCGCGGAAAACGTGAGCACTGATGTTTGGCAAAAACTTGGTACACGTTAAGAGCTGTAGTTTGATGATTCGAGACAATCTTTTTGGAGTATGGACATGAAAAGTTTTTTTGTATGTTTTGTTCTAATTGCTCAGTTGCTATGCCTTCCTTCAACCGCATGCCCACCTAGCCCAACACCGTGGGACATTGACGATCCGGCAAATGGCAAACAGACCTACAATGCAGACATATCCTGTTCTGGAGAGGCACTTTCCGCTGCGTCCTACATCGTGAAAGTAGTGGCAACGAACAGCGATATCCTGCAATCAAAAGGCAACACTTCAGGAGATTGCAGTTGGGCGACTACGGTTCCAGAACCTGAAGGTGGATGGCCACTTTACGCTCCCAACCAGCCTAGGCCCGCAACACTCGAACTATGGCAAGGCGGAAACATGAAAGATTCGGAAGTAATAACCCTGAATTAACAGTAGCGGTTAAATCCACGCAGAACTGCTCGTTGTGAAAAATCGGATTGCCAGCGTCGGTTCGGATGCTGGCATAGTTCGTGGCCGACGCTGCTAGCGTCGGTTCGGATGCTGGCAGCATCCGCCACGGGCATTACCGATCAAAGATCTTTCTGATTGCGTAAATCGTTGTCGCCCGGCCAGCTCGTGCGATGGAGGTAGTCAGCGGAATTTCTTTTGGACAAACCGCCACGCAGTTCTGTGCGTTGCCACAGTCTTGAACACCACCCGCCGCCGTCAACGCGTCCAAGCGTTCGCTGGCCATGATCTTGCCCACTGGGTGCGAATTGAACAACATGGCTTGAGATATCGCGTGGGCACCTATAAATGACTCATCGTACGATGCGTTTTTGCGTGCCGTGTAATCCTCTTCGGTCTCGCCAGGTTGTCGTTGGATTTCAATTTTCGTGTACTGTGGGCAAGCGTCCAAACAGCAGCCACAACTCATGCATTGGCTCAGCGGATAATTCTGCTCTTGCTCTTCCCGTGAGATGCGAGGCCCAGCCCCCATGTCGTAGTATCCGTCGACTGGAATCCAAGCCTTGACTTTTTGCAAGGCACGAAAGAGTCTTGAACGATCGATGACCAAATCGCGAACCACTGGAAACTTGGTCATCGGACGGAGTTCGATTTCGTTCGCATCGTCTTCGAGCAAACGGTCGACCAGCGCGCTGCAGCTTTGTCGCACGCGGCCATTGATCACCATCGTGCAAGAACCGCAAACTTCCTCAAGGCAACCACAATCCCAAGCCACCGGCGCGACGCTTTTTCCATCGCTCGTTTTGGCTTGCGCAGCAACTTTCTGAAGAACACTGATGACATTCATGTCGGGTTCATAAGCGACTTGATGCCGCTCCCAATACGCAGGTAGGCCGGGCCCATCCTGTCTCAGGATTCGGACGTTGACTTTCGATGGGCGACGTTTGGCGGAAGCTTCTTTTCCTGGTGCAATCATGGGTACTATTCGCGATTGAGTTGTTGAAATGGTTTGGTATGGCAAGCGTTGCACGGAAGCCTAAGTGGCTGCGGCGAGCTGCTTCTTTCCCGATTCGGCATTCTTTGATGAGTTGGCTACAGTACGTTCCTTCCAGACTTGCTCAATGACTTCGGCGCCAACCAGTCCGTACAGCCGAGGACGAGGAGCGAGCAGTCGCGTATCGATTTCTTCATACGTGATGTCCGGTTCCGTTCCGTTCCAAGTGCACACCGTTGACTTCAAGAATTTTTTGTTGTTTGCCTCAAAGGCATCGCACCATCCTTCTGCTTCCGCCCGTTTTTCTACCGGATCG
>JANPNA010000346.1:0-2628 GCA_031427235.1 Pirellula sp. | reverse complement strand
GGTGGTCTGTCCCGCAAGATATTCGTTTGTAGCTGCGGTCTTTCCCGCAATGATTTCGGTATCGCATTTAGGGCAAAAATCGTGACGTCCGCCCAGGTAGCCATGCCGGGGGCAGATCGAGAAGGTCGGCGTCACGGTGATGTAGGGCAGGCGAAAACGCGACAGCGAACGCTTGACCAACTGGCGACACGCCTCGGCGCTGGACAGGGGCTCGCTCATGTACAGGTGCAGCACGGGGCCGCCGGTGTATTTGCGGAGGACGCCAAAACAAGGTTGAGGGGAGGCAAGCTCCCGCTCAACCTGGGTGAATTGTTGGTGGAAATGCTTAACTGCGTTTCCTCGATGCGCTCGACCCTCCTAGCGGGTCCAGCGGGTGGATGACGAAACCGGACGATCTCTTGAAATGCATTGTTCACTTCCAATGCTTACCAAATGAAAAGAGCCTCGATTGACTTGCAATCAAGGCTCTTTTGCTTCTGCTTCTGCTTCGAAAAACTTCGAAGGCCGCTACGACAATTTTAGTATCGGTAAGCGTCAGCCTTGTATGGGCCGTTCTTGTCGCAACCCAGGTATTCCGCTTGCGATGTGGAAAGCGTTGTCAGCTTGACGCCGAGCTTGGCCAGGTGCAACCGTGCCACCTCTTCGTCCAAGTGCTTCGGCAAGGTGTAAACCGTCTTTTCGTACTTTGCAGACTTGCGTTCGATCCACAATTCGAGTTGAGCCAAGACTTGGTTGGTGAAGCTGGTGCTCATGACGAAGCTTGGGTGGCCGGTTGCACAGCCCAAGTTCATCAAACGACCTTCGGCCAAAATCAAGATGCTGTGCTTGGTGTCATGGAAATACCATTGGTCGAATTGAGGTTTGATGTTGCGGCGTTCGACTTTCCCAGCCTTTTGCATCTTCTCGAGACCCGCCATATCGATTTCATTATCGAAGTGACCGATGTTGCAAACGATGGCCTTGTCCTTCATCTTGGCCATGTGTTCGGCCGTGATGATGTCCTTGTTGCCGGTCGCAGTTACGTAGATGTCGGCGGTTGGGAGGAAGTCTTCCAGAGTCTTGACTTCATAGCCTTCCATGACAGCCTGCAACGCGCAAATCGGATCGATTTCGGTGACGATGACTCGGCAGCCTTGACCTTTGAGCGATTGGCAACAGCCCTTGCCTACGTCGCCGAAACCACAGACGACTGCAACCTTGCCAGCAAGCATGACGTCGCTGGCACGATTGAGTCCGTCGATCAGCGAGTGACGACAACCGTAGAGGTTGTCGAACTTGCTCTTGGTAACCGAGTCATTGACATTGATTGCCGGGAACAACAGTGTCTTCGCCTTGGCCATTTCGTACAATCGTTTGACACCCGTGGTGGTTTCTTCCGAAACTCCCATACAGGCCTTGCCCATGGCGGTGTAGCGACCTGGATTGACGACCAATTCTTTGCGAAGCAGTTCGAGAATAACGCCCCACTCTTCTGGCTCGTTCTCAGGGTCGAACGCAGGTACTTTGCCAGCAGCTTCGTATTCGGTTCCCTTATGGATCAACATGGTCGCATCGCCACCGTCGTCCACGATCAAATCTGGTCCGGTTCCGTCTGGCCATACCAACGCTTGAACGGTGCACCACCAGTATTCCGTGAGAGTCTCCCCCTTCCAAGCATAAACTGGACTACCGACTGGATTGTCAAGTGTGCCACCACGACCAACAACCACGGCTGCTGCGGCAGAGTCTTGTGTCGAAAAAATATTGCAGCTCACCCAACGCACGTCGGCACCGAGATCAGCCAATGTTTCGATGAGCACTGCGGTTTGGACTGTCATGTGCAGTGAGCCCATGATTTTGGCCCCGGCCAGCGGCTTGGTCTTGCCATGTCGAGCTCGCAACGCCATCAACCCTGGCATTTCGTCTTCTGCAAGTTGGATTTCTTTGCGGCCGAGGGATGCGAGCTCTTCCGCTTCCTTTCGGTTGCCAGCGGCCAGAAAGTCAAAGGCGCGAACCTTAAAAGGAAAGCTCGAAGCATCGGAGCTGCTTGCTTGGTTTTTTTTCTTATCGACAACAGTACTCATTTGAAAATCACTCCTAGGAAAGAAACAAAAGTTTTATCGGATAGCGGTCGTTACAAACAAGCCAGTTCCTTTAGCATCGGTCTCTGGTGGCATCAAAGCGAATCTCGTTTGGTGCCAGCCAGCTTGTGTCATCCATGATTGAATTTGATCTGCAGGGAAGCCCTGCCAAGAATGTCCAAGTTCTTCGCGATACTCAGACCGGTCGTGCGGCACCATATCAACCACGATTAACTTCCCGCCCGGCTTGGTCACTCGCCATGCCTCATGGAAAACAGACTGTGGACTTGTTAGATATGGCATCACAAGTATTAAAATAGCGTGCGACAGTGTTTCGCCTTCTATCGGCAATTGTGTCAGTTCGCCACGTCGCAAATCAATGTTTGGCAAGTCTTTGAGTCGCTTGCGAGCCGACTGCATCATGGCCGCGGAAGAATCGACGGCGATTACCTGTTCGACCCACGGAGCAACTGTCTGGGAAACCGCACCGGTCCCACATCCCAAGTCCCCAACAACGGCATCGCTCGGCAAGGCGGCAGCAAAGGCCCAGGCATCAACCCGATGCCCA
>JANPNA010000345.1:0-2601 GCA_031427235.1 Pirellula sp. | reverse complement strand
CGTTAGCAGCCCGAGCACGCACGGATTACTTGGGTTTTATGATCAAGAGCCGTCAAACGTTGCAAGCGTCGATCAAAGCAACCAACAATACTCCATCCTCGCCTTAACCGATTCCAGCGGCAACGTAAGCGAACGCTACGCTTACACAGCCTACGGCCAACCAACGTTCCTGAATGCTTCGGCAACGGTGCAATCAAGCTCCGCCGCGAACAATCGTTACACCTTTACGGCTCGCGAATGGGACGTTACGCTCGGCTTGTATCACTTCAGAGCAAGATGGATGAGCGGATTGACGGGTCGGTTCCTCACCAGAGACCCAATTGGCTTCGATGGTAGTCGTTGGAATCTATTCTCGTATTGCGAGGCCGGGCCACTTCGAAGAGTTGATCCTTCTGGACTTGATTGGACCGTTAACGATTTCTTCAATCATTGGTGGTGGGGGCACGGAAAGGCTGTAAACCTAGATACTGACGCGGGACTACTTGGAAAGTACCGAAGTTTGCACGCGGGAAAGATTGGTCCAATACTAGATTCAACGCTTGCATTTGCGAAGTCGCTTATTAACTGCAACGATGGTCCCGGTGCATATTCGCGTTCGGGCAATTTAGCTCAAATCAATGCGAATTGGTCGTCTTGGAGTGTAGGTCCAGCTGATCCGCTTTTTGTATTGGGGAACTCTTCGATTTCTTACGTTCCATCCTATACAGCAATCTGGCTTTGTGAGTACTGCTGTGCGTCGGGCGGCGCCGTCAAAGTAACATCATGGACTGTGGATGCCTCAGTCGATTTTAAGTTGCGTGATTCGTTCACAAATCCGTACTTTGTTTGGGAGCATGATAATCAGGAGCAAGTACGTAAACAGGCTGAGTGTATTCAGAAAGCACACTTGGATTTCATTCGAGGAAAGATTAGCGAACTTATCTATCGAGAGCGAGTCAAGCAATGCAAGAAGGATTTCCCAACAAAAGATAGACCATTTGGCCCAGTTTCCGGTGGAGACCCTTATGAAATTTTCGCCAATTGGACGGAAACGAAAAGTTTGTCAGGCTCTGATCCTTGTCGTTAGGGATTGTTCCAATGCTCCTTTTCCCTGAAGTAATTGCGCAATCGCAACAAATTGTTTCCGTTGCACGAGCGATTCAGTACTGGAACGTTTGGTTTCTGGTCGCTTACATTGGACCGCTTGTCATTTTTTTCTTTTTCCCTAGCAATACAGTCGGTAGAGTTTTTGCATGCGTGGTTTCTTTCTTACTCTTCATTGTCAGTTACTATTTTGGAGTCGGGGCAACAATCGAGTTGCTTGCTAGGACGGCGAAAACGGGCGCTGAGATTCAGGGTATTGGTATGGATACGGCGATGGTATTCGCACCGTTGTTTCGTGGGGTTCCTTTGGGAATCGTTTGGATTGGCCTCATCGTGATTGCGAATGTGGTCAAGTCGTGGTCCGACTCATTTCGTGCGGATCGAGATTCCGCAACGGAGCTTACGCAGTGTTCTAGTTGCGGGAGAGAGTTGTCAGTTACGACCCATCGATGCCCTAGGTGCATGAAATTAATTGAAACTACTTCCGAGCTAAGGGGCGACAGCCATACACTTCCGGGAAATCCGTATGTGCCGCCAGCGATAGGGACGCAACGCAATTTATGAACAAGCGGCGACGCGAACGATTCCAACGGAAAGGGCCTACGACCCTTCGGTAGGTTCCAGTCATACACTGGTTTTGAAATCGCCGGTCAGCTACAACGACCGAAGTCGAAATGTCTCGTCCGGCGAAACGAGTACTCGCCTTTTAATGTTCACTGCTTCGAAGCGCATTGGCTCATGCAGGGAAAAGTCAAAGGGGACGCAGCTCGATTCTGCCAACGCGATGAAAAGGCGGCGACAGTGATGCATCCAACGAATAGGTAACGACGGTCGCCGCCGCATGTCAGCTTCAGTTGCGGAAGTTGCCCGGTGCAAGACGCACTCTTGGCCGCTGGTCTGTCCGTAAAGTAAAGAACTGAAAACGGCGGTCACGGATGCCGCCGTTTGTAAGGCCGGGATGGCATGGATGCCAGTATGATCGCCATCGGCACGAGAGCGGGGAGCCATTGAAGATTTTTGATTGATGATTTTCGATTGAACAGCCAAGAGCCATTCCAAGTCAGGGACGTAGCGAGGCCGAAGGCGATCAGACCGAGCGATTAGCGAGTCCCGGCCCGCGTAGACGAAGCACGAGCGGCGGGCACGAGCGATGATGATCGAACCGCAAAGCCCCGCTTCCATCCATGGCAACTCTGGCAAGCCATGTTTCGCATCCAACATAGGCTCTTCATCATCGCGACTGCCCACCGCGTGTCCGAAGGCATGGATGCCGTAGGACCGTGCGACCGCCGTAGCCAGGGCAGGAGGCCCGCGAGAGTTCCGATGAGACAGGAGGTCGAATTCCGGTTAAAGAGGGATGTAGCTCGGGCCCCCAAAGGCCCGAGCGGGACATGCCAGCCCTGTTGCAAGGCGGCGGCGTAGCGTGATGTTCGGCGATCCTGTGGGCCAGTTCTAAATGCCAAACCACTCAATGTCTTGCATGATGAGAACGGTAAGTTGGGGTCAAGAATCTCGCCG
>JANPNA010000344.1:0-56096 GCA_031427235.1 Pirellula sp. | reverse complement strand
GTTAGTTCTTGATTTGGTTTGCCGTTTTTAGCTGCGAATGTGTATTTCGCGGGAATGTCTGATCGTTTGTCGATGGACTTTCGAAGAAGACATGCTTGCATCGCATAAACGAACGAACGGACACGCAGTCTGCTGTGCCTGTCCTTTGTTTGCTTTTTTGTCCTTTGTTTGCTTTTCTTTTGCTTTTCTTGTTTGCTTTTGCTTTGTTTGCTTTTGTTTGCTCCCGGTATCTTTCCATCGATCCGGAATCAAAACACTGGCCGCTAAAGCTGATGAGGTGCTGGTATGATCCAAGTTAAACGCAAAATCGCATTTCAAGGCGAAGTACATAAGCGTCGGGATGCTGCCAGAGATGCGAGGGTCAAGCTTGCTCAATCTGGTCGGATTCCAAGGATCGCTAAGCTAGTGGCACTGGCTAGTCGGATGCAATCGATGCTAGAATCAGGAGAAGTAGAAAGCTTCCAGCAGCTTGCAGAATTAGGCAGAATCAGTCAGCCGCGGATGACGCAGATTATGAGCCTGCTGAACTTAGCGCCAGATATTCTGGAAGAGCTGCTCTACTTGCCGGAAGTCATGCAGGGGAAAGCGCAGATCCACGAACGGTTACTACGGCCACTAACTAGGGAGCTGGACTGGCGGGTGCAGAGGAGGATGTGGGCGAGGATTCGGAAATGGCAGTAGCCAGTCGAACCTGCTGGTTAGGACTCGTGCTGAAAAGGGAAATCGCCAGCTAAATGAGTTTTCCCACATGAAGGTCCAAAATGTCTTGGGAAGCTGAGGTTCGGTGCTCCGGCGTGCCAAACCGGTGCGAGTTAATGGACGACGCCAAGATAAATAAGCCTTACCAACTTCAACGTCTAAATAATTCGAGCCGAATGTCGAAGTAGATAGTATTCATTACCTTTCCTGGGATTCAATTTCCATTTTCAACCATGCTCTTGAATACTTCCACAAGCGATTTGCCGTACTTCGCGAGATACCCATGATTTCTGCAATCTCTTGAATGCTAAAGCCACTGAAATAGTGCAGCTTGACTAGTTCCGCGCAAGAAGCATCGTGTGCTGCTAGAGCATCCAGAGCGACGTCTACCGCCAGTAACTCTTCGGCGCGGTGCACAACGATTTGATCAAGATCGATTGGCTCTCTCCCTTGGTCACCACCACGCTTCAGGGAGAGCCGGCGACGAGCGGCGTCGATAACGATACTTCTCATTGCCTTGCTCGCTGCCGAAAAGAATCTCCTTCGGCAGGTGAAACTCATGGCTTGATTCACACCAACCAGACGGATGTAGGCCTCGTTGACGATAGCCGTCGATTGGAGCGTGTTGTTTCCGAAATCTTTGGCCAAATGCGAAGCTGCTAATCTTCGCAGTTCATCGTAGACGATTGGAAACAAATCATCGAGGGCTTGGGAGTCCCCCGATTCGATCCGCTCCAGCAGTTGTGTTACGTTTTCCATCATCAATCCTGCAGCAATTGTTCCACGTCCCATTGCAATCGGAGAAGTGTTTCAAGGTTTGGTTGCGGTTTTCTCGTGGTGTCTTTGAGTTGCTCGCTCAACATCGATTTGTTCTTAGTAAGCCATTCATTCGTCTTATTCAATACTCGTATCGCTTCTTCTTTTCTCCCAAGCTGCCAAAGCGACATTACCGCAATGAAACCGTTCTCGAACTGGCTGGATTGCGAAGGAGTGCGAAGTATGTCAAGGCATTCTTGCCAATGCGAACATCGAAAAAGCACCCAGGCCAGTGCCTGTTGCATGCGAGCATCCTTGGTGGCCAAAGCCGCTTGCCGACGGCATAGGTCTAGGAGTTTCTGAGCTTCCGAAGAATAATCCTGGGTCGATGACAGCAGCACAGCCAGCCCAGGTAAGTCATCTGGAACGATTTGTGTTTCAAGGCAATGATCCACGAATCCAGCGAATAGCACGCGACGAGTCTCCACTAAACTAAGGTCGAACACGTGGTCAATCGATTGTTCGATTCGGTGTTGTAAGTGAACATCGCTCGCATCTGCCTTCGAAATCAATTGCTGAAGCAATTCCGGTTGCTCTTTGCCCATCGTTACCCACTCATTCACGGTCCGCTCGATCATCGCCCGACATTCGCCTGCCTGGTCGCGAATGGATTTTATGGATTGCGAGTAGGACGGGATCGCAGTACGAATCAATTTATCCGCACAGAAATCGAAAAGTTTAGCGCACACGACGTAGTTCAGCGATCCATAGACATCGATGCTCGTTTTAATTCCATTTTTTTCCTTGTCTGCCTTGATTTGCCGTACCCTATTTTCAAGCATCTTTCTGGTGATATCTGCTGCGCTCACTGGGTCGGACAGTTCTTGCTGAAGGTAAGATACCGCCAAGTCGCGATGAATGTGAAATACCAGGGAATAGAACTCAAGCTCTTCAGGTTGGGAGGAAAGGTACGACGTAACCCGAGTACTTGCCGTCTCAAGCGGCTCTATGGCTTTCTTGAAGTCCCCCTCCTTGATCGCTTGCTTTCCCATGGATTGCAGAGCCAGTCCGAGAGAACGAATCGCAGAACGTCGATCAGGGAATTGGTCTGCTATTTTTGACTGTATCTCTAGAGCCCTCTTAGAAAGATCGTCAGCCCGTGCTTCGTTGCCTCGTTTTCGTTCCGATCCGGCCAAAGTTCGAAGGGCGATGGAAAGTTTTTCCGTGTAGTCGACGTTTTCAGGAAAACGTACGCTCAGATTCTCCATGACTTCCACCATTCTAACATTCAACGGGTGAATTTTATCGTTTCGCTTCAGTCTGCCGCAAACCAGGGCCAAGTTGTTGAGCGGCGTGTACATCTCCGAAAGCAGTTTCTGACTGCCTGGCGATTCGGCTTCCAGTTGATTCAGTAGTTCTATGGCTTGTTCGTAGGATTTTGCACATTCGTCGTTCTGCGTTCCCCACCACAATTGTTGCGTCCCCTGGGTCGAAAGTGATTTTCCTAACAGAAGTCGATACTCGGATACGTTTGGAAACTCGTCGACTAGACGCTTCGCTTCCTGCACGGAAAGTTCTGCGGCTGAAGCGGCCTCTTTCTTCCGGCTCGCTTCACTGGCGAGTACGCCAGCAACTTCGCCAAAACACTTCGTTAGCTCCATGCGTTGTGTGACGTCCGCGATGGTGGATGGATCAATCAACCCTAATTGAGAAAGGGCATCGTCGGCAGATCGAACCTTGTCAGCGTGTTGAGAGCGATCTCGAAAACGATGAGCGATTGAGGTTTGAGCTCGAGCCAACAAAATGCGGACACCCGAGTTCTCAGGAAAGCGATCCAAAACAAGATTCGATTGGTCGATCAACTTGTTCAATACCTTTTCCGATTCTTCAGACTCCCCCAAGCTGGACCGTATGATTGCAAGTCGCAGCATTGCCCTCAATGACCCAACCGACGGCAAGCTATTGGAATCCTCGGTTTGAGCCAGACTCTCGTATGCCAGTATGGCTTTTTCTAAGAACTCCCGTTCAACTTGGGTTAGCCCAGATTGTTGAGATAACCAGTTGGCTGCAAACTGGGTGTACATGTCATCGATGGCCTTCTCGGCTATTTGAAGTCTAGCGACTGCAACGGTGGCATTTTCTTTGGCTACGACCAGCGACTGCTGGCTTTCGGCTTCTGCCTCGATGGCTCGTCGAAACTGCGTGAAGGCTACCGCAAGACCAACCAAGAGCATCGCTAACATTCCAACGGAAGCGATCAATGCTCCTTGATGTCGTCGGACGAATTTCTCAGCAACGTAGAGAAAGGTGGGCGGACAGGCCTCGACAAGCTCGCCCTCTAAGTAGCGTTTTACATCCGCGCCGAAACTACTGGCGGATTCGTATCTTCGGTTGCGGTCTTTCTCTAAGGCTTTCAGTGCAATCCAATCCAGATCGCCGCGAATCGACATCGTAAAGGCCCGTTCAGAAACTCCTCGGCGTAGTGATGAAGTGGAAAGCTTGGCTTTATCCAGCGTGCTCACAAGAAAACTCGGCCGCGGTGGCATTTCCTCACGAATGATGCGACGCATCTCGTCAAAGCCTGATTTCTGCAAGCGATCGCGATCAAAGGGAGTAAGGCCCGTCAACAACTCGTAAAGCAGCACCCCAAGCGAGTAAACATCGGTGCGCGTATCGATATCGAGCCCAGACAACTCTATTTGCTCCGGGCTCATGTAGAGTGGTGTACCGATCACTTGATTCAAGCCGGTATATACTGTGCCGTTGCTCAATGGCTGGTGCAGTGCTTTCGCAACTCCGAAATCGATGACTTTGACAACCGGTTTTCCGTCGTGCAAAGTGACCATTACATTGCTCGGCTTAATGTCACGATGAATGATCCCTTTTTGGTGCGCATGTTGGATCGCGTTGCAAACAGCAATAAACAGAACAAGACGTTCTCTCGTCGACAATTTGGCTTGGTCGCAGTACTCGGTGATTGGAAGTCCGCGGACCAACTCCATCACAAAGAAAGGAAGACTTTGGTTCGTCGTGCCTGCGTCTAGAACTTTGGCAATATTCGGGTGATCCATCAGTGCGAGCGCTTGACGTTCCGCTTCGAACCTCGCGATGATCTGCTTGGAGTCCATGCCAGGCTTGATCACTTTGAGGGCAACCATCCGCCTCACTGGCTCGATTTGTTCGGCCACATAGACGATTCCCATCCCACCTTCGCCGATTTGCTCCATGAGCTTGTAGCGATCGATTTGCTTGCCAACGACGATGGATTCCATCGCCGTCGTTTGCATCAGGGAAACCGCTGGACTGACCATAAAGCTGTCGGCAGAGTCCGCATTAGCCAGTAACGCTTCCGCTCGTTTGAGTGAGTCGATGTCGTCACCGAGCTCTTGTTGAAGGAATGCGGCGCGTTGTTCGCTTGGTAAATCCAATGTAGCGAAAACGACGCTTTTGATTTCGTTTGCTTTGCTTTTCTCGATCATTTGGGATGTTTTCTGCAGGCTTTCGCTCACACTCGAGTCATAGCGAGATGATTTTCGGTCTATTGTAGTCAACGCTTTTTGGCACCTGTTTGTGTCAGAAAATCCAAGATTCTTCGAAGTGACTCCACTTTGAGCGGTCCCTGAGTCGAGTTCGACAAAAAATTCGCTCTGATTCGTGACACAAAACGCCTTGCCAATGCGTTTTTACTTCTGGAGATGCGATTTGCACCTCTTGAAACTTTTCAAAAATTGCTCGAAGCAACTACATCCGTTGCTTTGGGGAACCCCCTAAGTACATGAGGAGTCCTCCAAATGAAATTAATCGAATTCCTAAGCCAAGCATTGTTCGGCCGCAAGAACCCAAAGGCATCGGATCGCCGTGCTCCTAGTACTCGTTCGGGACGAAATCGACGACTAAAGCTCGAATCGCTTGAACGCCGAGAGTTGTTCAGTGTCGATTTCCTCTCTGGGTTTAGTCTCGGCGTGGACACCACTAGCCCTAGCATTCGCGATAACGCTGTTGATTCTCCCGGAAACCATTACATCGCTGGTACTATTCCCATTAATGGAACTGTTGATTTCGATCCGTCAAATGTTCGCATTGATGGCTCGGATCTACTGACCTCCAGAGGAGGCATAGATGGCTTCGTGGCGAAGTACGGACCGAATAACGAGTTCCTGTGGGTTCGAGGTCTGGGGGGGGATGCGATTTGGGACGGAACCACAACGGTTGGTATAGTGAACTACGATCGCGCTAAAAATCTAGTGGTGGATCCCGCAGGGAATGTCATCGTTACAGGTGAGTTTATGAAGAACGCCACGTTCGGGACCACCAACTTGGTTGCGGTACACCCCCTGTATGTAGATGCGTTTGTCACGAAGCTCGATGCTAACGGAAATTTCCTGTGGGCAAAATCGTGGGGAACGTCAACAGCAGACTTTGCTGAAGATGTTGCTGTCGATTCAAATGGAAACATTACGGCTGTCGGCTACAGTCTAACCACTGGCGTGGAGATTCGCAGATTCAGCGCAAATGGATCGTTACAGTGGATGAAAAGTACGTCGTTCAGCCAAGGAAATACTGCCCGTTCTGTAGCAGTCGACAGTTCGGACAATATCATCGTCTCGGGCGAGTTTACAGGAAAGGTCGATTTTGATCCTGACCCTAAAAAGACATTCAACGTAACTGGTGCCCCTTTTATGACGGGAACGACCGTTACCGAAGCTGCGAACGCATACGTACTGAAACTCAACTCATCAGGCGTTTTTCAATGGGTTGCGCCATTGATCGCAAAGACCAATGTTGATCTCCAATCTCAGATTGACGGCGATCGAGTCGATGTGGATGCTTCGGGGAATATCTACCTAGCGGGCGATTACAAACGTCAAGTTGATGTGAATCCCAGTTCGTCCATTGATTTGCGACTCACTGCAACCAATGACCAGTTTCTGTTGAAGCTCACATCCAATGGAAGTCTAGCTTGGTCTCAGTCGTATGCCGGTGGTTCCATCATGGATATCCAAGTGTCAGGAAACGCCGTGGTAGTTGGTGGACACTTCAATAATCCCCTTACGCTGCCTGGTTTGTCAACGATTACCCCCAAGGGTGTAATCAACAGCGCAGGTCTTTATAACACAGACATCTATTTTGCTGAATTCAATCTGAATGGCGCGTTGACATGGTCATCCATTATTGGAGATGTCGCCGGTGAAAGTCTTCAAACTTTTGACATAGCTTCGGACGGCACACTTTTTGTCGTGGGGAGTTACTACGGACCAACACTCGACTTCGATAACGACCCTTCTACGCCTCCCGAACTGCAAGGGAGAACAGACACGGGGTCACCAAGGTTCTTAGCCAAATTGCGACGTCGTTAAGGAATTGGATTCGGCGAGTTTGATATGCGTTTGCAGCTCGCGCTAAAAAGATAAGGGGGCAGGTCTCTTTGTTCGTGTCGAATCAAAGAGAGCTGACGGTCGCTATAAAGCCCTTTAGTATTTTGGTGCTGTGGCGAAAAATACGGTCATAATCATTTAGAGCGAGGAGTGAATCAGTTGAGATTTCCCTCGCTCACATTTTTATTTAAATCGTGAGTGATTCACAATGACCGACGTCCAAACTTTCGCACCGACGAAACGAAGATTCGCCTTCTGATTTTGTCGCTCCGGATCGACTGTCGCGTTCCGGGTCTCAAAAATAGCTCCGATCACCCAAACCGGAGCGCCGAACCGGTACCGGCTTCTTAGCATGCAGAACTCGATCGGTTTATCAGGCTGCGTTCTCTCACGCGTTCATCACATTCCTTGACTGCGGTTACCCTGCAGCAGCTGGATCCTGGCTAGTTCATCCACTGTGAAAGCGTCGTACTCCTACAGGATCGGCCTAGCCAGCAACCAACAACTGCCGCAGCAATTGCGAATCCCATCCATTGTGCAAGCGTCCGATTCCCTCCGACACGCTTCTGCGATTCCCACCGGGTTGTGCGGTTAGCCAGATTACCAAATTCGGTTGGCTGCACCGCTAGCTCAACTGCGGACAGGTCGGCGACTGCAGGATCGGACTAGCCAGCGACCAGCGTCTGACGCTTCCACAGGTTGGACTGAGGCTGGATTCCGGCCATCCAATTTGATTATTTAGCTTCCCTCCGACAAGTTTCTGCGACTTCCAAAAGGTTGTGCGGTTAGTGAGATTACCAAATTCGGTTGGATTCCGACTAGCTCATCAAAGGTGCAAATGTCGGCGACTGGAAGATCGGTTAGACTGGAGCTACCAGCAGCGGGGAAGCGTGTTTGCCTTCAGTAGTGAACCCGCCACACCGCTTCGCGCATTTGCGTGCGCTCTGAGGCGGATATTGAATAAAAATTTCTAACGAACGGGAAGATCAACATGCGAGGACTAGAGACGAATTGTCATTCATCCATACTCCGAATGTTTATCGGAAAATTGATTGCAAACACAAAGGACTACCTGTTCGTAAGGCCATTGCAGATAATCTTTCCGAGGACGCGATACGAGCAGAAACTGCAACTAATGCGATCTTTGCCTGACTACACCGTTGGCAATGACCTAGCCAGGATGTTGGATGCCAAGGGGCTGAAACTGATCCCCGGCTTTGAAAGGCATGATTTGAATCACCTTATTCTTGGCTATGGCATGGAGCCAGAGGAGGAACTATGCATGCAAGCGTATTTGGTGGGCAATGGCTACTACAAACTTCACTGTTGCCTGTTTCTAAGTTCCAGTCTATTGCTGCCCTGCCTGTGGAAAACACTTTTCACCCATTACAAATTGGGAAAACGAAGTGAATCACTCTCTTCGTTGTCGCTAAAAGAATGCATGACCGAAAGAACTGAATTCGTAATTCGGAAGTATCGTGCTGCCACTGCAAATGAAACCTGTCCACAACTTTTGAACTGTCATCACGGTTCGGCAGCACTCCAGTCAGGCTAAGCCGAGATGCCCGCAGGATCGGACTAGCAGTCGTCAACGGCGTCCGCATCGTCCACAAGTTGGACTATCCCCACTGTGGACGCGGGATCTGGTCGCTTGCTCAACGCCTGCGGGACCGGCTAGAATGAAGCCATAGCAACGGGGAAGCGTGATGGCTTAGAATAATTAGCCTATTGATTTACTCCGCTGTTGGGATTGATACCTATTCGTAATGCCAATGGAGATCCAACGCACAAACATGGACGCTCGAGAGGAATCGAATCCCCGGCCAATGAGGATTTTGGCATTAAGCGTTGTGCTCGGAATTGTTACAGGACTCCCGTTCTCGCTCGCAGTTCTGGGATTGTTTGCTGGATCTGTTGTTGGAATTGGAATATGGATTGCAATGGATAGTTAGCGTATTCCCATACTTATTGAGGATTCTATTGGCCAAGGTGCCATCCACATGGATAAGTATAGAGGGAACACCGTTCCCCCCTCTTGCTGCCGATCTGCTGGGATATACGGGATGAGCCCTTTGTTGAAGGCCATCTCCTGCAATTCTCTGGGGGCATGGCGAACATCCATCATGAACCCGTTGACCTGCAGCATCCACACCATCGGGTTGTCATCGAGGCGGCTCGGCAAGGTCCAGTTCGGATCAAATTGGCGCAATTTGAACATCTTTCGGATTGCCGCCAACTTCGCCGCCCCGCTGCTTGGGCGCGTTCCCAGATAGTGGTCGATATCCGTTGACCGCATATTGGGAGTCTGGCTTTTGTCTTGCAGGAAGTTCACCCCGCCTATTGCTCGAACAATTCCGCTGGCCCAGGCATTCGGACTTCCCTGAAGCAATGGCGATGGACGCTTGCGGCCCAGCTTCTCGGCCAGCCTGCGGCAAAGAACAGCGTATTCCTCGTTCAGATGCTCTGTGCAAAACCGTCCGATCAAACCGATCACCACACCCAGGGCCTCGTCCTTCTCCTCCCTCGACGGCGGCACCGGCACTGGTTTGGCTTTCTGCGTTTTCGTTGGCAAGGGCGTGGCCGACATCGGCAGCGATGTCACGATCCCTTGGCGTGCCTTGGCATCCTTGAACTCTTGGATTAGATTTCGCCGGATGCCGGGGCCAAACGATATGTTGTAGCTACTCATCAATCCGTCATAGACGATTCTGTTCTTATAGGGTAGCAAGACGGTCTGAGTCAGGACGGGTAGACTTGGGCCGATCAACTCTTCGAACGGTTGGGACAAAGCCAGGATGCCGTACGCTATGGCTGGGGATGTCGCCGAGAGGAACACCGTGACCTTTTTGAGTTCACGGAAGACATAGAACTGGCCCGTAACCAGATGCCGCCAAGAACGAACGATATCGAGTTCGTCTTCTGTCAAGTGAGCCGGATTTTCAACGACAAAGGTCTCGATTAGATCGAGGTTGCCATTCAGAGCTTCACGAACGAGAAGGCGAACTTCGGGCGGAAGGGCGGCGAATTCCTCCGGCGTAGCGATCTTATCGGGAACTACACTGAGGCGTTGGTTAACGAAGAACATGAGCGCCCTGTGCAGCTTAAGGAATTGTTCGAGTTCGTGTGGAGCTAGCAACGTCATTCGGAATCAACCAATTTGCGAGGGTTCTCGATCAATCTGCTCTCCAAGAGTATACTCATGGAGGTCCAAATTCTGCTGTGGGGGCGAATTCTTCGATGTTTTCGCCGACGCTAATTTCGGTACCCAACTTTAACCGAATCTTGATAGTGTACAGCCTCTCCATCAACTAAATTCCTATTAACCCAGGAGTACTTTCATGCCAAGTTCGACTCGACGCAAGTTTTTGAAAGGCAGCTCCTCGACCGTGGCCGCGGGCGTCTTGGCCACCTCGCTCGTTTCAAGAACGCGGGCGGCAAACTTAGGAAAAGTTCGAGTAGGAATCATCGGCAGCACGGGCAAGGGAGATTATGGTCACGGCGTTGACGTCGCATTTACGAAAATGCCCAATGTGGAGATCGTTGCTTTGGCAGACGAGAACCCCAATGGCCTCGCTACAGCCAGCAGGCGTACCAATCCAAAGAAGACGTACGCCGATTACCGTGAAATGTTGGCGCAAGAAAAGTTAGATGTGCTGGCGATCTGTCCACGTTGGGTAGACCAACATCACGACATGATTGTCGCCGCCGCGCAAGCGGGTTGTCACATCTACATGGAGAAGCCGTTTTGCCCCACGCTGTTGGAGTGTGACAACGCAATCAAGGAACTGGATCAACGCGGCCTCAAATTAGGTATCGCACATATAAGTCAATACTCACCGGTGCTGGATATTGTGCGTTCGCTGATTGAAAATGGTGAGATTGGAGAAGTTTTGGAATTGCGAGGTCGAGGCAAAGAAGATCGTCGCGGAGGAGGTGAGGATCTGTGGGTGCTTGGTTCACACGTTTTCGGCTTGATGCGAACCTTGGCTGGCGGCGATGCGTCGACTTGCTCCGCTACCGTTTTGAACAAGGGTCACAGAGTCACGCAAGCGGATGTGGTTCTAGGCGCCGAGGGAATCGGCCCGTTGGCGGGCGATCACGTTCAAGCAAGCTATGCGTTTCCCAATCGAGCGACTGGGTATTTCGCTTCGCGAAGCGGAGCCGCAGGCAATCCAACCCGATTCGCCATCCAAGTCTTTGGTTCGAAGGGTATCATTGAGTTGGAAAGCGGCTATCTGGTAAAGGGATACATACTCCGGGACGGCAGTTGGTCACCTGGAAGAACCGGAAAGTCCTGGGAACCGATTACGTCCGCCGGAATTGGCAAACCCGAAACTCGAACCGACGGCAATTACGAAGGAGGACACATCGCGGCCATCAACGATTTACTGGACAGCATTCAACGCGATCGGCCTACCAAATGTTCAGCTTATGATTGTCGAGCCATTGTCGAGATGATCGCTGCCGTTTTTGAATCGCACCGAGTCGGCAGGCCTGTCGATCTGCCATTGGCGACACGAGTCAATCCACTGACCTTGCTAACTTAGCCAAACGAGCTATCCCCAACTCTAACCCTCCAACCCTCCCCTATGAAACTCCACCTCGCAATCTTCCTGCTCGCCACTATCAGCTCGCCACTCCTGTTCGCGACCGAACCCGTTGAAATCAAACTCTGGCCGGGTGAAGTCCCGGGCGAAATCAATTTCAAAGCGCCTGCGCCGAGCCCAACTGCACCCAAGGACGACGGCACCGTCCGCATTCCACTTGTAACCAATCCAACGCTGACGCTGTTCCGAGCAACCGGTGACAAGATGAACGGGACAACCGTGCTGGTGTGTCCTGGCGGCGGCTACAATATCCTGGCATTCGACAAGGAAGGGACCGAGGTCGCACAGTGGCTCAACTCACTTGGAGTCAACGCTGCCGTTCTTAAGTATCGCGTACCACGTCGCGACAAGGATACGCCACATCCGGCTCCGTTGCAGGATGCCCAACGTGGTCTTCGACTGCTACGACAGAACGCCAAAGAATGGGGCATCAACCCGAAGGCTGTCGGTGTGCTTGGTTTCTCTGCCGGCGGACACTTGACGGTTATGGCCGGAACACATTGGGACGAGTCGACCTATCCCAAGCAGGATGCGGCTGACGATTTGAATTGCCGCCCGGATTTTTTGATACCCATTTATCCGGCGTATCTTGGCGACGAAAAAACACCGGGGCCGCTTAGTCCGCTGGTGCGAGTCACGAAAGAAACACCGCCAACGTTCATCGCGGTAACGCACGACGATCAATTGCGTGGAATCAACGCAGCCCTCTTTTATATCGAGTTGAAGAAAGCGAATGTCCCAGCCGAATTGCATATTTACACTAAGGGTGGCCACGGTTACGGACTGCGCCCTTCTGAGAATCCAGTCCATACTTGGCCGCAACGCTGCGAAGAATGGCTTCGGGCCATGAGCTTACTCAAGTAGTGGCAAATTCCCGTGTGGCACGTTCATCGCTCGCTCTGGGCGTGCCACTCGCAATTGTCGCCTTTTGCTCCGCAAAAGTGCGTTTGCGAGGCGCACTTTCGCGGAGCGAAAGGCGACAATGATAAAATTACTTTCTCTCGGCGTACTTCACGACCTAAGTTATTTAGAAACCGCTATGGTGGAAATCGAACGCTTACTACTTGCACTCATCCTCTTGCTTGTAATTCCCGTGGCATCGCTTAACGCAGCCGAGATTGCCCTCGTGGAGCCGCTAGACTATCAAGTCTATCAACGAACTTCTCCACACAAGGGTGATGTGCGAGTCCGTGGAACAATCAGCGATAGCCAAGCTGCCGACATCAAACTGGAATTTCGAATCGTTACTAGCGACTCCCACGCCCTTCGTTACCTTCGGGACGTGCCACACGATAAAGATGCCCAGGCTGATCTATGGCAGGAATTAGCCATTCGCAAGGACGGCAATGCGTTCGAGGCAATCTTCAGTGCTCCCGCGGGTGGTTGGTATCGGTTTGAATTGCGAGCGCTCGAAGCTGGAACAGTCATAGCCGAAACCGCGATCAAGCATTTCGGCGTGGGGGAGGTCTTCGTCGTGGCTGGGCAATCCAACTCCGCAAACCATGGCCAAGAGAAGCAAGTCACGCGAACCAAGCGTGTCGCTTCGTTCGACGGTCAGCGATGGAAGATCGCGGACGACCCGCAGTCCGGTGCGAGCGGCAACGGAGGTAGCTTCATGCCGCCGCTCGGCGATGCAATGGTGGAACGATTCGATGTCCCCGTAGGTTTCGTCGCGTGCGGAATCGGCGCGAGCAGTGTCCGTGAGTGGCTACCCAAGGGTGAGACCTTCCCCAATCCTCCCACGATCGAAACGCGTGTGGTCAAGCTAGCAGACAGCAGTTGGGCTAGCAATGGGGAAGCTTATGCGATGCTCGTTAAACGCATGAAACAGATCGGACCGAACGGGTTCCGAGCCGTTTTGTGGCATCAAGGCGAAAGCGATGCGAACCAAAGAGATCCAAGTCGCACATTGCCAGGCAACCTGTACCGCGAGTACTTAGAAAAACTCATTCGCGACTCTCGTCACGATATCGGTTTAGACATACCATGGTTTGTTGCGCAAGTAAGTTATCACGTACCAGGTGATGAATACTCACCCGAAATCCGCGATGCTCAGGCGTCGCTTTGGAAAGACGGCATCGCATTGGAAGGACCGGACAGCGACGCACTCAAGGGCGATCTGCGTGAGAATGACGGAAAAGGCGTGCACTTCAGCGGCAACGGGCTTCGCGAGCACGCTGCGAAGTGGGCAGAAAAAGTGGTTCCATGGCTTGAAATGCGATTGAAAGCGGATGTCAAATGAGTGAATGCATGGCTGGTGTTTGAACCCGAAACACCGTAACGAGTTTTGCATTGGTATTCTTCCTTTGCGGTAGTCCCGCAATCGGTGGCGAAGAAATGGAATTGCTGTTCGCAAAACGCATTTTGCCTCTCTTCAAGGAGAAATGCCTCGGATGCCACGGTAATGATCCCGAGAAAATCAAAGCGGAATTCGACATGCGTACGATCGAGTCAATCATTCGCGGTGGCGAGAGCGGTGTGGCTGCAATCGTACCCAAGGATTCACAGAAAAGCCCTCTGTATTTGGCGACAACTCGAACACATGAACAATGGTCGGCAATGCCACCGAAAGAAAGCGATCGTCTCAACGAGGATCAGATCGAGTGGATTCAGCAATGGATCGAAGCGGGAGCACCCTGGCCTAATGAGAAGCAATTGGCAAAACTAGCGAGCATGCCCGATAGATGGAGCAAGAACGATGGGGTCTCAATCAAAACCGACGGAGCGTTGGACTCCGATTGGGCGAATCGTCGATACGATCCAAACGGGCTTTGAGCCTACCAGCCGGTTATAAAACCAAACCTAGATGATCCAACTCGGCACCCAATCGATGTCCTACTAGAATCGAAACTTCCAAAAGAAATAATCCAAGCCCCTCGAGCAGATCGATTGACGCTCCTTCGTCGAGCGTCGTTTGATCTCATTGGATTGCCCCCCACGCCTGACGAGATCGCTGATTTCGTGAATGATAAAGCGAGCGATCCGGATGCATTTAAAAAAGTGGCCGAACGCTTGTTGAACTCGCCTCATTACGGTGAGCACTGGGCTCGGCATTGGCTGGATGTGGTTCGCTATGCAGACAGTTCGGGATTCGCCAACGACTACGAACGCGGAAATGCTTGGCGGTATCGTGACTATGTCGTTCGATCGTTCAATGAGGACAAGCCTTATAACCAATTCATCCGGGAGCAAATTGCGGGGGACGAGATTGCAGAGAGCCAAGTGGACTAAAGCGGTTGCCTCAGCCCAAGCGATTGTCGAAAGTGGCGGCAAGACAAACAAACGCAAGGGATCGCAAAGCGTTTTCGACATTGCAAGAAACACACTGCAAAAGAAACTGCCCGAAGACCAAGTGCCACCCAAGGGTGTTGGTTTCTCGCCCGATGACTTTGGGCGTGAACGCGTGGCTAGAAAAGGGTTAGAACGACTCAAATGGGAACTCGATCGCTACGAGCCCTTTGCCTTGGCCGTCTATTCTGGGCGTACACTCGAGATGAAATCGGTATTACAGCCACAGCGAATGCCCGAAAATCGAATGAGCGTGGGGGAACTCGAGGAGACCGCCATCCTCAGTGGCGGCGATCCGTTTTCGCCAACAACCAAAGTCAAACCGGCGGTACTGAGTGTGCTCGCCAATTTGGATGCGCAGTTCGCTGCGAAAATCCCGGACGCAATCCATGGGCGTCGTATGGCCTTAGCCGACTGGATCGCAAACCCTCGCAATCCGTTGACCACACGCAGTATCGTCAACCGCATTTGGATGTGGCACTTCGGACAGCCGATCGCTGGCAACCCGAACAACTTCGGTTCAACCGGCAAGAAGCCAACCCACACCGTTGTGTGCCAAAGGGAGCGCTATCCTTGACTTGCAACCGCCGGAGGGGCTCACAACCGAGCATCAAAGAGCGAATTTCGATTTTCTCGCCCAGTTGAATCAGCAGCACCACGACAAGAAAGCCATGACGATTTGGTTTGCTGGCGGCGGTGTGAATGCGGGTCATACGATCGGAGCGACGGATGAGACGGGCGCGGAAGCGGTCGAAGGCATCGCGCATGTTCGCGATGTGCACGTCACCATTTTGAAACTGCTGGGGCTAGAAGACCACAAATTGACGTACTATCACGCGGGTCGCTTCAAACAGCTAAGCCAATTCGGTGGCCAAGTCATTAAAGATCTCATCGCCACATAGTGCATTGTCCAGATTGAATGGTGGGGTAGGCATCTTGCCTGCCATCGAATCGTCTTTTGGAAATCGCAAGCTGGAAGCTTACGCCACTTTATATCTAGAGGGATGGTAAACATCCCCCGAGTAAAACTCGGGGGCATTATTTCGCAAATTCAGGTGATCGGTTTGGATGGCAAGCCCGCCCAGAAGGCCAAAGAACCATATCGCCAATGCAAACACACAATGTCCACACGAAAGATCTGATCACTGATAGCAACGGAATGGTGGCGCTACCGCTTTTGCACAACGTCGGTTATTCGCTCTTAGCTCAGGGGCACAACGACGGAGCTGCAGTCGCTACGTTTCGATCCGTTGCAAACGACGAGACTCGCAAAATTCAGCTTGTGCCGTCGATTCAGATAGAGTTGAAGGCCAGCAACGTCTGACTTCGGATTATCAAATCCTCGCAGGTGATAATCTGGCCATCTTTCGCTTTGCAGTCAATTATTTTGCAACGTCACTACCGGAGCGGCATCACCGTAATCCACGATGGCTCAGTAGTTCAACCGTGCTGCCGCGGCATAGGCGATCTCCTGCACCATGATGGCCTGAGAATCGCTGTTGATCCGCACCGAGCCATCGCTCTGCTCCTCTTCTGCGGTGGGCTTATTCTGCATGGGTTCCAAATGACGGTCGTTCGGATGAATAGGCGTCTTGCTGGACGCTTGAGGATATTCATCCTTAGTTACGTGACCATCGTGCCAGCCTTCTTGGCACTGACCTAGGTAGCGACAGTTGCCTATCCGATGGCTTCGGTGGAACCAAAACCACTTTTTGCGAGCATCGTTGTTGTGGTTCTTCTGGTTTTGATTTTTGTCTCCAATTACTTCGGCCCTCGCAGCATTCCGGATCGAATTCTCGGAACGGCGGTTGTTGTCAAGTAAGCTGTTTAAACCAAATCCCGCATGCTCAGAGGGTTAGCTCCGCTGGTTCCGTCGATGGATACGAATGCACAACCGGCAAGCTACTTTGGCGGTTTACCGATGTAGGAGGAAATTCGGGTTGCACTCCAATCTCTATCAGCAATGGC
Organism: Pirellula sp.; assembly: GCA_031427235.1. Classification (GTDB taxonomy): domain Bacteria; phylum Planctomycetota; class Planctomycetia; order Pirellulales; family Pirellulaceae; genus JBKCUI01. The sequence goes on along the minus strand of JANPNA010000344.1, from coordinate 39,403 downwards.
AAAACATGGTCGCCTTTTGGTCCGCAAAAGTGCGTTAACGTGGCACACTTTCGCGGAGCGAGAGGCGACAATAGTTGCTATTCGTTGCTCCACAATGTCTTCAGTCGAACAACATGTTGCGCCGCTTGGACCATGTAGTCGAGCGATGCGAATTCCCGGACCGAGTGGATGTTATATTGCTCGACCGACAGATTGGGAGTTGCAAGCCCCATTTCGCATATCAATGCTCCATCCGTGCGTTGACGTCTGTTCCAACGTAATCATATTAGACAAACCGTTCAAGCAATTGCTGTCGATTGATGGTGGAGGGTTTCATGTACTCCACGACAAAGGGGACAAACACGCAAATCGCGATGACCTCCTGCATGATTTTGCGAGCAATACCGTAGTGATGACGCTGGTAGACATCTGTTCGTCCCTGAATAGGCTTGGTCTGACGATCAATGGTTTAGATTTACCACAGGGTAGCAAATTCCCCTTATTTCGTAACGTCGGAATGGGAAACTCTCGGTAGGACTCCTCTAACCAACGTATAATGGGCACAAAATACTCAAAATCCAGTCAACCTCGTTTAGGTCAATTCATGAAAGCGACCAATGCAATCATTCCGACCGATCACAATCCACAGTTAGACAACGAATCCAAAAGTGTTAAGAAAAAGAAAAAACCATGAGTAGAATAGCTCTTATTGCAATTTGGTGTCTAGTTTTGCTGTTTTTTGTAGCTTCGATGCGAGGTCAGGCCCAGGACAGTGGAACCAAGTCTGGCGAGGAAATTTGGTATGGCGCGATGGACGCTGGTCCGAGAGTCTTTCGTTTCGTCATTAAGACAAGTAAGTCCGAGAAGGGTGAAACTACGGCAGAGCTGATGAGCTTAGATGAAGGGGGCTCGAAATTCAAGTTGGATGATTTCGTGATCGACCAAACGCAGCTTCGCTTTACGCTTAAATCGACGAAGGCAACTTATCAATCGCAATTGAGTGACGACGGAAAGAAGGCAATTGGGAAATGGTCGCAAGGTGGTGCCAACTTGGATTTGGTATTAGAGAAAAAAGAATCGGTTCCGCCAGACACCCCAGATGAAATATGGCTAGGTACTCTGAACGTAGGCTTTCAAAAACTGGATATTCAAGTTCGCGTTTATCCTGCGAAAAATGAAAAGAAGGTCGCCTTTGTTGATAGCGTTTCACAAAACGTTGGCGGATTCAAGGCCGAGATGAAGGACGCTGGGAACAAAGTAACGATCGAAGTCCCGGCATTGAAAGCAAAGTACTCAGGCGAAAAGAATGAGGACGCAACCGAGATCATCGGCAAATGGAGTCAAGGAATTCCGTTAGAGCTTGGGCTCGTTCGAAAAAAATCTGTAGTTGCGTCGACAAAGGTTGCTCCTAAACGTCCACAAACTCCGCAAAAGCCATTTCCTTATGACATCGAGGAAGTGACGTTTACGAATGAAGTCGATGGAACGGTGTTGGCTGGCACATTGACACGTCCGAAAATGGGTGGGCTCTTTCCGGTCGCCATTTTGATATCGGGATCTGGTCCACAAGATCGGGACGAGTCTCTCTTGGATCACAAGCCGTTTTGGGTGCTAGCCGATCATCTTTCGCGCCGAGGCATTGCCGTACTCCGTTTTGATGATCGAGGAGTTGGTAATTCGACGGGCAAATTCGAGAACGCAACCACCGAGGATTTCGCAAGAGACGTGCGATCTGCTATTTCATTTGTTAAGACGGCAACATCCATCGACGCGAGCCGCATCGGACTGATAGGGCATAGTGAAGGTGGCTTGGTTGCGACCCTCGTTTCCGCAGAAAACAAGGATGTAGCGTGGGTAGTGCTAATGGCCAGCCCAGGAGTTAACGGGGAAGAGATTCTTTATTCACAAGGCCAATTGATCATTGCTGCCGAAGGGGGCGGCGAGGCGGCCAGGAAACGGCAGCGATTGCTTCAAGAGCATGTTTTTGCAACGGCCAAAGAACTGACTGCAACGGACGACATCGAACCGTTTGTCCCACGCGTTGTCGATAAGATTATGGCAGCCAGTGACATCGACGCGAAAGAAAAATCCGAAAAGTCCAAATCCGAGGAAGACGAACCGACAAGTCGCAAAATTCTGGCGGAATTGGTCCGGGCAAACCTCAATGTCATGAATGATCCTTGGTTTCGTTTTTTTGCAAGTTACGAACCCGGCCCAGACTTGCGAAGAATAAAATGCCCCGTGCTTGCAATCAACGGTGAAAAGGACGTTCAAGTCGATCCAAAACTGAACCTCTCGAAAATCGAATCCTATCTCAAAGCGGGTGGCAATCGTAACTTTGCGATCAAAGAATTGCCCAGACTAAATCACTTGTTTCAATCCTGCAAAACGGGCGGCATCAGCGAGTATCAATCGATCGAAGAGACGATTTCACCAGTTGCACTCGAAACGATAGCGACGTGGATCAAGCTGCAACTCGAAGGCAAGAAATAAGCACATTTGCACGAGTATTTACCAGTAATTAGCCGTTTGGGCGCTAGCCCCGGTTCCCTAAGTGCTTGACAATCGTCGAAAACCGCGGCTAACGCCGTGCGGCTAATTGTTGCTTTCACAGAAAGACTTGTGCACAGGTGCTTAGCCGTTGGGTACAGCGGTCCGCGCAGTGATTCAGCACGCCTGGAGAACGAAATGACATCCAAAACAAGATCAAGCAAAACCCAGATCCCACCGATTCCCACGGAGCATACGAATGTATTTTTTAATTACAAGAACCCTATTCGCTTCCCTCTTGCTCGTCGGGCTACAAGCCAAGGCCAATGAGGAGCCGAACTTCGTCCAATCGCAAGACGTGGTTTTTGCCGAAGTGCATGGCACCGGCCTCTTGATGGATGTGTTTACGCCGACGGGTCCGGCGAACGGGAAAGCCATTGTCGACATCGCCAGCGGTGCATGGTATTCCGATCGAGGCAAGATTCGCGACCACACTTTGGCGCAGATGTATTCTATTTTCTGTGGCCGAGGGTATGTTGTGTTTGCGATTCGTCCGGGTTCGAAAACGCGATATACCGCACTGGAGATGGATCAACACGTCAAGTTGGGAATTCGCCATGTCAAAGAAAACGCGATCCAGTACAAGATCGAAGCCAGCAAGCTTGGTTTGACTGGCGCGTCGGCCGGTGGTCACCTCGCTTCCTTGGCTGCGTTGACGCCAATCGCCAGCGATCCAAATGCAAAGAACAAGTTGGACCGGCAGGACACTTCGGTTGCAGCGGTTGCGGTCTTCTTTCCGCCAACCGATTTTCTGGAATGGCGTGATGGCAAGATGGTCGATCTCAAGGTTCTTGGTCCACTTCTGGCCGTTAGTGCAACCTCAGCAAAGGAAGGGGCGTTGAATGGCAAAAGCAACGAAGAACTTCAAGCCATGGCCAAAGCAATCTCACCACTCTATCAAGTTGGGAAACCCACGATCCCTTTCTTGTTCATTCACGGTGACGCAGATGAAGTGGTTCCGCTCTCGCATTCTCAAAAGTTGGTGAAAGCAATCCAATCTGCGGGAGGCTCCGCGAAACTTATCGTCAAGGAAGGGGGCGGCCATCCATGGCTCACCCTTCCTGTTGAAGTAGCGGTAATGGCGGATTGGTTTGACAAGGAACTCCAGTAGAAGTCCAAGTTTTATTAATCGTATGTTCGATCCAAGCGCAAACACAATCCGTCGACGCGATTTTCTTGGTCTGCTTTCGTTGATTCCATGGAGCGGTTTGCAATCGATTGCTTGTGCCAGAGATGACGCTTCGCAATCGGCCACGCCTATGCAATTCTTTTTCACTTCTCAAGGGAAAACGGGTTTAGTAAGCACGGGCGGCGAGCCGTTGAAGTACTTGGAATTTGACGCACCAGGTCAAGCAACATGGCAGACTGGTTTCTGTTTTGGCGATGGTCGTCGCGTCATTGTATTGAGTATGGAGCCGCGACGCGACGGTCCTGGCAGACCGTTCGATGAGTACTATACGCAAACTCCAACACACTTGTGGCAATATGACCTGACGATGGGGAAACTTGAGGAGATTTGTACTGTAGACCGGATCGCGCCTTTCACTACACCCGCTTTACTACTTTCAGATGAGAGGCTTCTAATTCAAGTCGTAAAGAACAAGGTTGGACAGATTTTCAGTGTTCGACTCGATGGGAGCGACGCGAAGGAGTTTACGCAGGTCGGTGAGGGGCTTCCATATGGTATGAGCCTAAGCCCCAATGGAAAGCGCGTAGCCTTTCATTTAGCCAGTCCACAGGGGTACCAAGTATGGACCAGCGATGCTGATGGAGCCAATCGTATCAAAGTTGCAGCACGGCCTGGGCATTTGTATTTTGGTACGCAGTGGTCTCCGGACGGCGAGTGGGTTCTGTACGTCGACTGCCTCCACGAACAAGATCCAGGTCACGATTGGGCGGATGTCTGTATTGGGCGGGCAGATGGATCCGAACATCGTGTGTTAACGCAAGGGCAATCGATGTGGTTTGCAGCGACCTACGGCGACGCGAAAACTCGAGGCGGTGGCTCAAACGTGCCTTCATGGACTCAAGATGGCCAGATTCTCTTTCCTAGAAGAAGTGCAAACGCAAAAGTCCCCTGGGAGTATCGGATCAACCAGCCCGATCTGGATCATTTCAACCGAGACTTCAAACCGGAACTCTCCCGCGGAGGAACACAAATCTGTCGACTTGATCCTACTAGCGGCTCGATTACGGAACTGACACCCAGCGACATGGCTGTTTGGGATTTTCGTGGCAGCCAAGCTCCAGATGGGAACAAGATTGTTTTTTGTCGATCTGCTACCGGAGAAGCGCCCGCCATCTGGCTCATGGACAGCGATGGAAAAAATGCTCGAATGGTGACTCGCGGGTTCGACGAACTCGGTGCCGATCATCCCCGATGGGTCACTTAATCCGTTCCAGCCCAGTCGATTGCCCCCCAATACGGACTTGAGATTCGATTGCCAACACATTGAACGTATCGCTGTACCAAGTCCCTCACACCACTCCTCCAACCCTCCACTCCTTCAACCCTCCAACCCTCCACTCCTCCACTCCCCCAACCCTCCACTCCTCCACCCAAGTCAAATCGGTTGAACATCGACGGAGACAGAAAGCTGGGTAAATCCACCGCCGACAAAGACTCCGTGGATTGGTGCGACATCCGCATAGTCTCTTCCCCAGGCAACGGTGATATGTTCAACGCCCGGAATGATATTGTTGGTTGGGTCGAAGTCGATCCAGCCCAAGCTTCCGGCGTATGCGCTGATCCAGGCGTGCGAAGCGTCTGCACCGATGAGTTTCTCTTTGCCGGGTGCAGGGTGGGTTAGCAAATATCCGCTTACATAGCGAGCAGGGATACCAAGCGATCGAAGGCAACAAATGGCAATCTGGGCGAAGTCCTGGCAGACACCCTGTCGCCTTGCCAAAGCGTCCGCAGGTTTCGTCGAAACTTGTGTTGCTTCGGGTGAATACTCCATTTGGTTGAATATTCTTGAAGTCAGCAGTTGGACGCAGTCCACAAAGCTTCGGTGGTCGACGGCAATATCTCGAGCAAAGTCAACAAACACTTTCCCGCTTTGGCAATGCCGAGAATCATGAAGGTATTCACTGGCTTGACGGTCATCATCCCAAAGGGGCTGATTAACAATTTGCTTGACTTGTTCCCAGGTAGGAGACTGGTGGAGAGAATAGTCCGGCGTACTGCGATCGACAACGGACTTCGCCGTAACCGTAAGGTTGGGGTGTAGTTGTTCGATGCTGAAGAACTCGGCTCGATTGCCAAAACTATCGAACCATTGGAATCGAGAGTCTGGATTGGGTGAGACCTCGACGTAGGACTGGTGGACGCACTGGTAAGGGAGGTCTCGAGGTCGCAAGTGCATTTGATTGTGGCAAAGCGAACTTGGCGAAGAGTACTCGTAATGCGTCCGGTGAGTGATCGCGTATTTTCGAATCGGTGCGGACATTAGCATGCAACTCCGTGACAACCGATCGCTACTCGAATTGAAAGTTCCCTTCGCGCATGTCCCCGCGATCTCCGTCTGCTTTCCAGCTCAAGCGTTTTAATGCTTCGTTCTGAGAAATCTTCAGTTTGTAGGTCTCCCCTTGGGCGTTCTTTCCCGTGCCCGAGTATCCACCTGCTGGGTCGGGAGTAAGTTGAATCTCGATAAGTTCCAAGCTCTTTTTCACTTGGGCCTCCACTTCGGGTTGAGCATAGTTTCCGGGGTGGCTCTTCGCGCATCCAGAAATCGCAACGGCAAACAACAAGATATAAACGGTCAAAATCCGAAAAACCATAATCATTTTCTCTCGTGGGAAATCAGCTAAAAAACCCGCGCCGGATTGTAGCGTTGTTCGGTAGCGAAGTACAGAAGGTACTCCATCGCAGGTTTTCGTGATTGGTGGCCGATTACGTGTGGCACGCCCAAAGCGATCTTCAACCAATTCGACTTCATCTTTTGGATGGAGTGGATTGCCGTCTGGGCGTTTTCAACCGCTCCGCTTGTTAAAGGCAAAGCGTTGTTGGCGGACTCGTTTGAAATAACGAATTAGAGATCACGGGAACAACAACACTTCGAAGCTCTCGCCAAGGCGCTTTCTTTGATGTGCTCGTATTGGCGTTGGTCTTTCGTGCCCCACTCGGCCACAATTCGTACCTCCCAGGATCATCTCAATTCATTATGAAATAACATACAATTTCCCCATCGAGCGTTTTGTATACCAAGTTGCAAGCGTTTCTCACAAGAGAAGGAAATTGAGAAAATGAATTTAATTGAGTGGTCATCAATTTGGTTTTCCTATCTGAGGCCAACTCTGATAAAATAGGTCGCATGGATTCACCATCACCATCAACTCGAGAGTTAGCTCGGCGATTGCTCGTTGCAAGCCCAATCGTCTCGGATCACGATGTGCAAGGAGCGGTATTAGTATGTGACAAAATGCGGATTTCCCTGACGAAATTTACCGGCGTCGACGGCTTCGTATCGCTCCAACGACGGGCGTTGGTGCTGGCTCGTGCGGAGGTGCCTTCGTTGCAATGCGTCAAGGTGGTGGTGGATGGTCGCTTGCAAGGATTTGAGGAGGTCCCGTCTGATACCCTGACGGCTGCAGGAGTCGCGATAACAGCGCACTTGCTCGAGCTGCTGATCATCTTTATTGGAGAACCCCTCATGCGGACCCTAATCCGCGAGGCTTGGCCTGACAAGTCCTTGGATATTTCAAATTCAACAATGGAGAAAGATTGATGAGTACGACCGGAAAGACTGGGGGAAATGTTCCTGGCAAGGACCGAGTGATCATTCGGCAATTGCCCACCGGCGTGCCGGGCCTGGATGAAATCCTCGGCGGCGGCCTGCCCGAGTTCTCCTTCAACATCCTCGCTGGCGCTCCCGGATGCGGGAAGACCACGCTGGCGCATCAGATGATGTTCGCCAACGCCACCCCGGAGCGGCCGGCGTTGTACTTCACCGTGCTGGGCGAGCCGGCCATTAAGATGCTGCGCTACCAGCAGCAGTACACGTTCTTCGACAGTGCCAAGATGGACGGAGCGATCCGCTTCATCAACCTCAGTCAGGTCGTCCTCGACCAGGATCTCGGCGCGGTCCTCGATTCCATCGTCAAGGAGGTCGAGGCGTCCCACCCGGGTGTCGTGGTGGTGGACTCGTTCCGCACCGTGGTCCGCAAGGCGCAGAGCAGCAGCACGAACGAAGTGGAGCTTCAGGGCTTCGTCCAGCGCCTGGCGCTCCACCTCACCAGTTGGCAGGCGACTACGTTTCTGATCGGCGAGTACCTCGAGGGCGAGCTGCGCGACAATCCGGTGTTCACCGTGGCCGACGGGTTGTTCTGGCTCTACCAGAGCGTCGAGCGCAACTCGATCGTGCGCAAGATGCAGGTCATGAAAGTGCGAGGCCAGGAGTCCGTGCCCGGCCTGCACACCTTCCGCATCACCAACGCCGGCCTGCAAACTTTCCCTCGCACCTTCGGCCTCACCAATAATCAATCAGACCATGTCAAGGGCCGGCGGCGTCTTTCCACCGGCGTTCCTGAACTGGACGTCCTCATGGGCGGCGGCATCCCCGAGGGCGACAGCTTGCTCGTCGCCGGTCCCTCCGGAGGGGGCAAAACCGTCCTCGGCATTCAATACATCGCTGAGGGCTTGAGCAAAGGCGAGCCGTGCATCGTCGCCATGTTTGAAGAGCTTCCCAATGAGTACCTCCAGCGGGCCGCCTCGTTCGGCTTCGACCTCGCCAAGTACCTCAAGGACGGCTCGCTCAAGCTCATTTACCTGAGGCCGCTGGACCTCTCGGTGGATGAGACGGTGCATGAAATCGTCACCGCCGTCAAAGAGATCGGCTGCAAGCGTCTGGTCATCGACTCGCTGGTGGGCTTCGAGATGGCGCTGGCCCCGGACTTCCGCACCGATTTTCGCGAGTCACTGTACCGCATGATCGGCGCGCTGACGCGGCTGGGCGTGACCATCTTCAGCACGGTCGAGGTCGAGGAGAACTTCACCTCCATGGGCCTCTCGAACTTCACCATCTCGTTCCTGGCCGACGACATCGTGCGTCTGCGTTACGCCTCGATCAACGGGCAACTGCGCAAACTCATGATCGTGGTGAAAATGCGCCGCAGCAAGCACTCGATCGACATGTGCGCCTACGAGGTCACGTCCAAGGGCCTGGTGATCGGTGAGCCGATGCGGGGCTACCGCGCCCTCACCAGCGGCATCCCCGGCCCGTGGTTGGAATCCCCGCCACCGCCAGTCGAACCCCCGGCAAGCTCGAAACCTCCGAAGGCAGGAACTCCCAAGAAGCGGAAAGCGAAGTCGTGATGAGCGGCACTCCCATAACACGCCCTCCGGCCCCTCAAGCCGACCGCATCGTTGAGCAGCAACTGCGCGAGATGAACGAGGCGCTGCTGCTCTCCTCGGTTCGCCAGCACGAGTTGACCGAGCTGGCGCAGAAGGCCGAGGCGGCGGCGCACGAGAGCGAGGCTCGCTTCCGAGCGTTGGTGACGGCCAGTTCGGATGTGGTGTATCGCATGAGTCCGGATTGGAGCGAGAGGCGCCAACTCGATGGCCGGAACATCATCGCCGATACGGAACAGCCCAGCCGCACCTGGCTTCAGGAATACATTCACCCGGATGATCAACCGTATGTGATGGAGGTCGTCAAAGAAGCCATCCGGACCAAGACCATGTTCGAGCTGGAACATCGGGTCCGGCGCGTGGACGGCACCTTGGGCTGGACGTTTTCGCGTGCGGTCCCGATGCTGGATGCGCAGGGCGAAATCGTCGAATGGTTCGGCGCCGCGAGTGATGTGACCGATCGCAAGCTGGCGGAGGAGGCGGTCCGCGAATCGGAGGAACGCTATCGCAATTTGTTCAATTCGATGGACGAGGGCTATTACATCCTTGAGATGATTTTCGACGAGCACGAACGGCCGGTCGATTTCCGCTTTTTGGAGGTGAATCCGAGTTTCGAGAAACAGTCTGGACTGCATAACGCGACGGGCAAACGGATGCGAGAACTCCACCCGGATCATGAGGAACATTGGTTTGAAATTTACGGCAAAGTCGCGCTGACTGGCGAACCTGTTCGCTTTGTCAACGAAGCCAAAGCGTTGGAGGGCCGCTGGTTCGATGTCTATGCTTTCCGGGTCGGCGGGCGGGACAGCCGGAGAGTCGCCGTCCTGTTCAACGACATCACTAGGCGAAGAGAGTTCGAGGAAGCGTTGCGCCAAGCCGAACGCAACCTGCGGTTCATCATGGACTCGTTGCCGCAGAAAATCTTCACCGCGACTCCCGACGGAGATCTTGACTATTTCAACCCGCAATGGACCGAGTTCACCGGCTTGTCCTTCGAGGAAATGACGGATTCGGGCTGGACACGGTTAGTCCATCCCGACGACTTGAATGAGAAAGTTCAGCACTGGCAGCATGCGTTCGAAACCGGCCAGCCGTTCCAGTCAGAGCACCGCCTCCGGCGTGCCGATGGCGAGTACCGCTGGCACTTCAGCCGGGCGACGCCGATGCGGGATGAGGCAGGACATATCACAATGTGGGTGGGCTCAAACACCGACGTGCATGACATCAAGCAGGTCGAAGCGGCGTTGAAGGAGCGAGCGACAGAGTTGTCGGATCTGCACCACCGCAAAGACGAGTTCCTAGCGATGCTCAGCCATGAGCTACGCAGCCCTCTCGCCCCCATATCAAACGCCGTACAACTGCTGGGTCTCCAGCGCGGCAGCGAGAGCCCGATCCAGCATCAAGCCCGCAGTATCATTGAACGTCAACTGGGACAACTTCAACATCTCGTGGATGACCTACTCGAAGTGTCCCGCATCACATCGGGCAAGATTCAACTTCGCCTCGAACGCATCGTCGTTAGCGACATCGTATACAGTGCAGTGGAGACTGTTCGCCCGATAATTGAGCAACGCCAACACGAACTCAAAGTGTCACTTCCGCAAGAACCGATCTGGCTATATGCCGACGCAGCGAGGCTGCAACAGGTGCTAGTAAACCTGCTCACAAACGCCGCAAAATACACCGCTGAGGGTGGTCACATTTGGTTGACTGTCAAGGATGTGACGAGTGGTGATTGGCGAGTCGCGAGTGATGAGAAGATCAAGTCCAGACACACAGCTTCCGCTCCCCCCACTCAACTCTCACCACTCGTCACTCCGCACGTGGTCATTCGTGTGCGAGATACTGGGAGCGGAGTAGCTGCGGAATTACTCCCACACATATTCGACATATTTACGCAGGCGGAACGATCCTTGGACCGCTCACAAGGCGGACTGGGGATCGGACTAGCTTTGGTGCAACGGCTCACGGAACTGCACGGAGGAAAAGTCGAGGCATCTAGCGTAATAGGACAAGGAAGCGAGTTCGTCGTGCGGTTGCCGTCGCTGCCGCTGCCGCCTGACACTACGTTGCCGTTAGTCGCGAACAAAATAATTCCGACCTCGCGATTATTAAGAGTTCTTGTGGTGGATGACAATGTTGATTCGGCTGAGACGTTGGGAATGCTGCTGCGAGCATCAGGGCATGATGTGCGTACCGCTCACGACGGCCCCTCAGCACTCAGCGCAGCCCTCGAGTATGTTCCGGATGCAGTGTTTTTGGATATTGGCTTGCCGCTCATGAACGGTTATGAAGTTGCGAAACGCATCCGTGAGCAACCTGACCTCGAAAACGTCTTACTGATAGCTTTGACAGGTTATGGTCAGGACACAGACCGACAGGCCTCACTTCTGGCGGGGTTCGAACAGCATTTAGTAAAGCCAGCTCGACTTGAGCAGATGCTTCAAATCCTTGCAGTTGCGGCGGAGGGGAAGAATTGGGCGAAGGAAAAGGTGTCCGGTACCGGACACCTTTTTTACGCCCGTGGTTGTTAATCCGTACTTACCTCTCCCTGAAACAAGGTTTTTCCGATGTCGTTCATCCTGGCTCTTGACCAAGGCACCACAAGCTCGCGGGCTATTCTTTTCAATCGCGATGGAACGATTGAACGGGTCGTTCAACGGGAATTTCGGCAGATTTATCCACAAAACGGTTGGGTCGAGCACGATCCCGAAGAGATCTGGACTTCTCAATTAGCCGTTGCTCGGCAAGCGATCTCGGAGGGTGGTGTTCTGCCATCGCAAATTGCCGCCATTGGGATCGCCAATCAACGCGAAACCACGGTGGTCTGGGATCGAGCAACCGGCACCCCCATCTACAACGCCATCGTTTGGCAGGACCGCCGTACAGCAGACGTTTGCGATCGTTTGCGGCAAGCGGGGCACGCCGATTTAATTCAGAGAAAAACAGGGTTGGTTATTGATGCGTATTTCTCCGGCACCAAGATCCAGTGGATCCTGGATAATGTGCCTGGCGCGCGAGCCAAAGCCGAACGGGGCGAGCTGGCTTGTGGTACTATCGACACTTGGTTGTTATGGAAACTTTCCAAGGGCCAGTTGCATATTACTGACCCCACCAATGCATCGCGAACCATGCTGTTCCAGTTGACGACGGGGGATTGGGACGATGAATTGCTGGCGTTGTTGAACATTCCACGATCCATGTTACCAAGCATTCGATCGAGCAGTGAAGTCTACGGCGAGACCGCTTCGGGGGTATTGGATCGGAGCATCCCGATCGCGGGTATGGCGGGTGATCAACAAGCAGCCTTGTTCGGTCAAAATTGCTCGCGGCATGGAATGGCCAAAAACACTTACGGTACGGGATGTTTCCTGTTGATGAACGTGGGAGACAAGCCGCAGATTTCAAAGAATCGCCTTTTGGCTACGTTGGCATGGAAGCTCGGACCGAACGCACCGTCACAATTTGCCTTAGAAGGAAGTGTCTTCATCGCTGGGGCTGCTATCCAATGGCTCCGCGATGGCTTGGGGATCATTCAGTCTTCCAGCGAAGTGGAGTCATTGGCAGCTAGCGTTCCCGACAGTGGCGGCATTTTTTTGGTCCCCGCTTTTGCAGGACTCGGAGCGCCCCATTGGGATGCGTATGCTCGCGGCACCATACTCGGCATCACGCGAGGAACAACCAAAGGGCACATTGCCCGCGCAGCCCTCGAAGGGATCGCGTTCCAGGTGGCAGACGTCCTCGATGCCATGCAACAAGACTCAGGGATTGGTATCAACCAGTTGCGCGTCGATGGTGGTGCCGCTGCCAATAATTTGCTGATGCAATTTCAAGCCGATATTCTTCAAGCGCCAGTAGTACGACCGAAGATCATCGAAACCACTGCGTTGGGAGCCGCCTTTCTCGCGGGGCTAGCGGTTGGGTTTTGGAAAGACCAAAAGGACATCGAGTCGATATGGCAATCGGATCGCGTCTTCGAACCTGAGATGAAATTGAGTGAAGTGGCCCACCGTCGGCAGCGTTGGAAACAAGCCCTTGAGCGTTCCATGGATTGGGAACAATAGTTGAATGTCTAGAAGGCACCATCGCGACGATCATCTTGCAGTCGCATTGAATCGCAAGGAGCCCAGTGATTTGATCATCATTGGTGGCGGTGCCTCAGGCGTCGGCGCTGCCTTGGATGCCGCAGTTCGTGGGCTATCCGTCGTTCTGCTCGAAGCTTCCGATTTCGGCAAAGGCACATCTAGTCGCTCCACAAAATTGATACATGGTGGCGTTCGCTACTTGAGGCAAGGCAATGTCTCGCTAGTTCGAGAATCGCTTCGTGAACGCAGTCGGCTCCTCAGGAACGCACCGCATCTCGTCCACCCACTTGAGTTTATCCTTCCGTGTCGCAATCTTATCGAGACTGCCTTCTACGGGATTGGAATGAAACTCTACGACTGGCTTGGACAAGGACGCGGTTTTCACCGATCAATGACCCTTTCCAAGAGCAAGGTGCTTTCGAAAATGCCAGCCCTGTCACCGTTAAACTTGAGTGCTGGAATTTCCTATAGCGATGGTCAATTTGATGACTCACGGCTGTTGATCAACATGGTCCAGACCGCGGCCGAACAAGGGGCCGTATTGCTCAACGGTGCGCGTGTTTTGGAATTATCCAAAAACCATGAGAACAAGCTCAATGGTCTATCCTTTCGCGATGAAGAAACTGGAAATGTGCATCAACTCCGAGCCAAATGTATCGTCAATGCAACTGGTCCTTTTTGTGATTCGATTCGTAAATTGGACCGACCGAATGCCAAACCGCTCGTGGCGGCCAGCCAAGGAATCCATCTTGTCCTGCCCCAAGTTTTCTTCCCAGGCGAGACAGCTCTTATTGTGCCCAAGACTCAAGATGGTCGGGTGATGTTCATCATTCCATGGCACGATCACGTTCTGCTCGGCACCACCGATACTTTGGTTCCAATTGCGACCGAGGAGCCAAAGGCCCTCGATAACGAGATCGAATTCTTGTTGGATACCGCCGCCGAGTACTTACTCCATAGACCGAGTCGCGATGATTGTTTAAGCGTATTCGCAGGGATTCGGCCGCTCGTAACGGGCAATCAAGACAAGTCGACTGCTTCGCTTTCGCGTGACCACACCATCGAGATTTCGTCTTCCGGCTTGCTAACCATTACTGGCGGAAAATGGACCACCTACCGTCAGATGGCCGAGGAATGCATCGACCGGGCAATCGAATCGTGCGGTTTTACGAGTCGACCATCGATGACGCATGAACTGAGATTGCATGGTTGCCCACTGGACAGCACTGTTCCGATTTCTGCTCGCTATCAGTCCTACGGGACCGATGCGCCTTGGATCGAAAAAATGATTCAGGAAGAGCCTGAACTCGGGGAGCAGTTACACCCGGATCTGCCGATTCGTGCAGGCGAGGTTGTCTGGGCTGTTCGTTACGAATGGGCGCGAACGGTCGAAGATGTTCTCGCGCGTCGCACTCGAGCATTGTTCCTCAATGCCCGCGCCGCGATTTCCATGGCACCCGAGGTTGCGGGTTGGATGGCAAAGGAATTGAACCGGGACGAGAGTTGGCAGTCGACTCAAATCCAAGCCTTTAACCAGATCGCTAAGAATTATGTACCCTAATGTAGCTCGTCACTTCGTGTCGAGAATCACGGCACGGAGTGCCGTGCTACACTGAGAATCACGGCACGGAGTGCCGTGCTACACTGAATGCTTACCATTGATGAAGTCTTTACCTGCCGCTTGCCTAAGAGCCAAATCTCATGACTCCTTTCGTTGCTGAATTCCTAGGAACTATGATTTTGATCCTCTTGGGAAACGGTGTTGTTGCCAATGTCGTACTCGCCAAGACCAAAGGCCACGGTGGCGGATGGATCGTAATCACGGCTGGCTGGGGGATCGCGGTCTTTGTTGGTGCTCTTTGCAGTGCCAAAGCAAGTGGTGCGCACCTCAATCCCGCACTTACTTTGGGATTGGTCGCAGCTGGAAAGTTTGCGGCAACCAAGGCAATTGAATTTATCATCGCCCAAATGTTGGGAGCCATGGTCGGTGCATCGATCGTCTTTGCTTTTTATCGAGCTCACTTCCTGGCCACGAATAACGCAGACGAAAAGCTCGCTTGCTTTTGCACATCGCCTAACATCCGTGGTGCCATGCAATCGCTGTTCTGCGAAGCGGTCGGGACTTTTGTGTTGGTACTGGCTATTCTTCTAAACGAAGCAGCCACATTGGAAAACATGATAGGCCATGACGATGCGAAACCGCCACTGCTTGGCCTTGGTTCGTTGGGGCTCGTGCCAGTTGCTTTGTTGGTTTTCGGAATCGGCCTTTCCTTAGGCGGAACGACTGGATATGCAATCAATCCTGCTCGCGATCTCGGGCCACGACTGATGCACTTCTTGTTGCCGATCCCAGGAAAACGGGACAGCGATTGGGAATACGCTTGGATCCCGGTAATCGGTCCCATCCTAGGAGCACTGGTCGCCGCCGGAGTGTTTTTGATAGCGAATTAGTTTTTTGGAGTGCTGAGATTCATCCCAGCTTTAAGATCACGCTGCGGCAACGTTGTTGGAGAGTTGGAGTTCCGTTCCCAGCTCTTCGTTATTGATTGCTGTGTTAAACTAGTACTGGTAGCTGAAGCTCGTAAGATTTCAGGGAGTCGCTGAATTCTCACGAATTTCGCATCCAAGGATATGATCCGCCGCCCGCCTAAGCACACGAGAATCGCAAATGAAATTTTCCAAAGCACTTTTTAATTTTTTTCTCCTTTGCGGTTTCCAGCTTTCTTGCAGCTCAGCAAGCGACTCAAGACTTTGCGGACAGGAGCCAGTCGAAAGGTTAGACCTTTTGCTTAAGGGCGGATCCGTTCTCGATGGCAGCGGCAGCGAACCGCACATGATTGACATCGGTATTAAGGCAGGCTTGATTGTTTCATTGGGACAGTTGTCGAGCGAGGCGGATACGATCATCGACTGCGGAGGCCTTGTGGTCTGTCCAGGTTTTATCGATCTACACACGCACAGTGATTCAGCCATCTTAGAACCTAAGACTCGTGGCAATGTCATACCCTTCGCAGATCGGCCTCACCCTCGCTCTTTTGGCACGTTCCCTCGCAAGATCGGTCGCTATGCACAAGATCTCAAAATCCTATCGCTTGCATCGGCCGTGAGGGGTGCTTCGGGATTGCCGGCGGATATTCTCGGGCTGACCGATCGAGGCTATTTGCGACCTGGCATGGTGGCCGACATCACGGTTTTCGATCCTAAGACTTTTATGGACTTGGCGACTTTTGAAGAACCCTTTCATGCACCAACCGGATTGCGCTACGTGTTCGTAGCTGGCGTTCCAGCAGTCTACGAGGGGCAAGCGACCGGCGCTCTGGCTGGAACTGCCTTGCGCAAAACGAAGCAGAGAGAAACTGCGGTTGTCGTCAAAAAAAAGGAGCCGACAGGGCTACCCGCAGGTTGGGCTGCGTCTCAATTGGCCGAAACTGTTCTGGCCAAGAACGGGCTCAGTAATAGCTTCTCGATCGATTTTCCTAGCTATCAAAGAAATCTTGTAGCTTTGCCGATTGGGGTTTTTGATTCCGGGGTCGGAGGCTTGACGGTGCTTGAGACTCTGTTGACATTCGACCAGCACAACAACCAAAACGGGCAACCGGGTCCCGATGGTGTGCCGGATTTTGCAAACGAAAGCTTCGTCTACCTTGGCGATCAAGCCAATATGCCCTACGGCAACTATTCCGCCGCAGGCAAAGAAGACTTTCTGCGGGAGTTGATCATGAAGGATGTGATTTTTCTGCTGGGCAATCGCTATTGGCCAAGCACAAATGCCAAAGCACCTGCGTTTGACAAACCCTCCGTGAAAGCCATAGTCATCGCCTGCAATACCGCAACAGCGTATGGATTGGAAGATATTCGAGCAGCCATCGATCTCTGGAAGTTGCCGGTGATAGTGATTGGGGTGGTCGAGGCTGGTGCTGATTCCTTCGTTGAAGAGTTACCAGCTAATGGTGCACCCAGCGCGGTGGCGGTCATGGCTACCTTGGGGACATGCAGCAGCGGAGCCTATCCTAAAGCCATTGTGCGAGCTGCGGGGCTGGCCGGCAAACGCAATCCTCTTGTTTGGCAACAAGGAAGCCTTGGGTTAGCCGGTGCAATCGAGGGCAATTCGGCATTCCTCAACAGCGTCTCACCAGCCTCGGAGCCTTCAACCGATAAGTCGGAATACCACGGACCGGCTGTCGACAACGCACGCGCACCGATCGATGTTTCGCTCGCTAGTGTCTATCAATTCGAGCGGCAGGGCTTGCTAGGAGAATTGGATCGGCCTGAGACATGGCGGCTGAATTCAGTCGAGAACTATGTTCGCTATGATGTTGCCACGCTTGTCGAGGGCTATCGAAAATCGGGCAGCAATCTGCCGCTCGAGAAAGTCATCTTAGGCTGCACCCATTTCCCGTTCGAATCGTCGCGAATATCGCAAAGCCTAGCACGCCTGCGCGATTACACCGACCAAGTGGGTAATCAGCCGTACCGAGAACTGATTGCCGAACAAGTTGCATTGATTGATCCCGGGCAGTTGACGGCAAAACAGCTCTATCGCCAATTGTTCATCAAACGTCAATTGGTCCGTGGCGAGGCAAAACGACCACCGCAAGTGGAGCGAATCTATCTTTCGGTTGCGGCTCAATCGTTGGACTCGTCGTTGTTGACTTCCGATGTTGGATTGACCAGTGAGTACAAGTATGGTCGCACTGCGGGTAAACCAGAACAAGAAGATACGCATTACATACCGTTGACAAGAGAACTGTTACCATCAAGCCTCGTCGAACTCTTGAAGAACCATTGCCCAAACATTTGGACGGCAGTACCGGCTTCCTAGCCACTGAGTCGACGCAGTCGCCGGATTCGGACGACCTCTTTGCCAGCTGGATTCTCGTTCTGCTGAGATTGCTGTTGCAACAAAATTCAAAATTCCGTATGGCTATTGCATGAACCTGTCATCGCATTGCGTAACCCTTAGCCAGTTCTCTGCTTTCGCACTTTTATTTTCGTTTTCCGGCTGCCATCCATTTAAGTCTCGGTACGCAATGGATGACCTGGAATACGCCGCCAAGTACCATGAAGGAGCGGAAAAAGAGGACGTGGTTGGCAAGGTAAAACAGGCGGTGGATGCCCGACACGTCAAAGGGCTCGGAGGTTGGTTCGTAAGCGGTGGTGGACAGTTCCTCGAGAAATCCGATACCCCAATCGTCGGGGTTGAAGTTGGGTATGAGCGCTATCCAGCCAGCTATTACTCGCAACGCATCAGCGGTCTGCTTTTGTCGGACAGTAATCAAGGATTTGCAGGAGTGGACGTTGGAGCGCGGTTTCAAACGCCAACGCGACTTGCTCCATTTGCTGGCATTGGGATGTACAACGGATTCTCTCGTGGTGAAATTGACTCGGATCGGGATGGCCGTGACAATGATGACGATTACCTTATCGACGAGAAAGGGGAAAAGGACTCGGCTTTCGATGGCTACATCGTTGCGGTCTATCCAGAATTCGGAGCTCACTTTTGGCTCAATGGATCGGGGCGCATCACGATGTACACGCGGTACTTTGTAACCTCCGAAGGTCGCGATCAAGACCAATGGCTACTAGGTGGTCAAGCGACAATCTTCTCACGCTAAAGTGCGTCTCGTTGCCAATGAATTGCTCCGTCTTCGGATCGATGGTCAACATCGGGCCGATCGTGAGGCCTGCTTCCTCCTTGGCGTCGCGAAAAAGATCGGGTGAAAACATCCTCTCTTGACTTGGGGCTTAGCGATCTTCTATGAATTGCCCAAATCATGAAAGTCGCAATTCTGCTGCCAACTTGGGTGGGTGACACTTGTATGGCCACCCCCACCATACGATCGCTTCGGAACGGGTTACCCGATGTGGAGGAGCTTTGCGCTGTAGGTCGTTATGCTCCCATTGCAGTCCTTGAGGGAGCACCCTGGATCGATTCGACATTGACGTTCAAACCTCGGTCGAGAGATTCCAAGATCGTGTCGAGGCGCGGGTTGGTTTCAAAACTGAAAAGCCGCGGATTTGACATGATTGTGCTGTTACCCAATTCTTTATCCGCGGGTTTAATTGCGTACTTTTCCGGTGCAAAACGAAGAGTTGGATACGCAAAAGATGGCAGGACTTGGCTTTTGACCGATCCGATCTCACAACGTGAGGACGAGGTCGATCATCGCAAGAAGCCAACGATCGACTACTATCTCCGAATTGCGGAACACTTGGGATGCCGCATCGATGACCGAGCGATGAAGCTGTTCGTGTCGGATCTGGATCGCGAAATGGCCAGAAATCTATATTCTCAATTTCAGTTCTCTTGGGAAAACCCGACCGTTGTTTTCAACACTTCGTCTGCGACTGCGGCTTCACGGCTTTGGCCCGTCGGGTATGCGAGCCGAGCGGCAAGGCAACTGGCGGATCGGTATGGTATTCAGGTTATCGTTCATTGCGGACCCTCCGATAGGGACCGTGCAAACGCGATAGCATTCGGGGCTTCGCACCCGTTGGTGATGAGCATGGGACAAATCCTAGACATTCCAATCGGACTGAGCAAAGCTGTGTTGGAACACGCCAACGTGGTTTTATCCACCGATAGTGGTCCCAGACACATAGCAGTTGCATTAAACAACAAGGTGGTAAGTCTTTTCGGGCCAACGGACCCAAACAACACCCAAACGTACAATCAGCCCGAAACGATTCTAAGAGTCCCAATGGATTGCCAACCCTGCGGACAATCGAAATGTCCACTTATTCACAACAACTGCATGCATGGTTTAACTTATTCGGTTGTAGTTCAAGCGGTTCTCGAGCGTTTAGAGCTCTCTCTAGATAGGCAGGCAGTGGGGCATGCCAGCAGGTGCTCCCTTCCTAGAAGAGCCGCCTGATTGGTGCTACAATCGCTTGCAAGTCAATGGACCAACTATTCGTAGCCTTTGGTGGGGGCATTTCGCTCCGCACTCGCGACACCGAGAGTCATTTTGTTATGCAGCGCAATCCTTCCTTGGATTTGACCAAGTTTATCCGTGACATTCCCGATTTCCCAAAGCCTGGCATTCTGTTTCGAGATATTACGCCCCTTCTGGGGAATACCGAGGCTTTTCGCGAGACGATCGCTCGCATGGCAGATCCATTTAGGGGTCTAAAGATCGATAGTTTGGTCGCAGCCGAGGCGAGGGGTTTCATCTTCGCCGCACCTTTGGCGATTGAACTTGGCACGGCTTTTGTTCCAATTCGGAAACCAGGAAAGTTGCCTCACGACAAGCATTCCTTTAGTTATGAACTGGAGTACGGCAGCGACACTCTGGAAATGCACAAAGATGGCGTATCTATTGGTCAACGAGTTTTGGTGGTTGACGATTTGCTTGCGACAGGTGGAACCGTGGAAGCGTGCTGTAACCTGTTATCCAACATCGACGTAGAAATCGTGGGGTGTCTATTCTGTATTGAGTTAAAAGCTTTGGGTGGAAGATCTCGGCTTGAACCCTATCAAGTTGTCAGCTTGCTAACGTATTAAGACCGTCATTAGAACCAACCATCAGGCCGGACAGATCCTTATCGATGCCATCACAATCCAAGCGAGAGCAGGAATTAGAGGAAGCGTATTCCAACTTGGGCTTACAGCTCGATGAATTTGTCACCGATGCCCCTGAATCCACTCCAATTCGCCGGAGTGCCAGGCCGCGCTGGCTTGTTCCTCTGTTATTGCTAATAGCAACCTTAATCTCAATGACTTGGGCTGGCATCGCAGCTTGGCTCCCCATGGATTTGCTGGAAAACGCGTATCGTAGAGGCTCGCTGTTTGAAGTTCGTCGGCACATATTGGCAAATTGGCTGCCCGGTTTGCTCTTTGCTGTTTCCCTGGCCATTATTTTGGGTGCCCATGAGTTAGGGCACTACTTTGCGACACGCATCTATCGCATCCAGTCCAGTCTGCCAATTTTCATTCCGTTTCCAATCAGCCCAACCGGGACATGCGGTGCCGTGATCTTGATGGACGGCCTTAGAGCAGACAGACGGCAGATTTTCGATATAGGACTAGCTGGTCCACTGGCTGGATTGGTGTTCGCAATTCCCATCGCAGCCATGGGGCTAATGTATGGCCAGCCGCCACAAACGCGAGGAAATTCGGTCCAGTTTGGGCAACCTATCGCAATCCAAGCGTTAGCCCAAGCCCTTCCTATGCAAATAGCTTCCGGTAGCCAGGCAGGCGCCAAGCAAGAAATCATGAGATCTAAAAGTATTAGCAATGAATCCATGAATCCAATGCTTATGGCCGCCTGGGTTGGTTTTCTGGTCACAGGAATCAACATGGTCCCAATCAGTCAACTCGATGGTGGTCATGTCATTTTTGGTCTCATGGGGCGTCGCTCTTGGTTGGTCTGTTGGTTTGCTTATATTTGTTGTATCGGGTTCGTCGCCTACTCAAGCATTGCGTTTGGGCAGCCGATGTACATTTTGATGCTGCTGTTGATACCTCTGATGGGGATTGCGCATCCTCCGAGTCGCGATGACAACGTTTCGTTGGGCCTGCCACGCCAAATCCTCGGTGCTGTATCCCTAGCCCTCCCGATTCTGTGCATTCCGTTGCGGCCAATCATTCTTCTCTGATGCAATCGTTCGGTGGTGAAAATCTGGCCGTCAACTCTCAAATGCCCCCGTTTGTTGCCATTTTGCTGGCGATTCCTTGGTTTTCGATTACGCTTAGCATTGCCTTCGAGCTATGATTTTCCGAACCACAAACCTACGACTCTCCCTGTTGTGTGGCGTAAGCTTCCAGCTTGCGGTTTTCGCATTGTGTGGCGTAAGCTTCCAGCTTGCGGATTGTGTGGCGTAAGCTTCCAGCTTGCGGTTTTCGCATGACGTTCTGATTGGCAAGCAGGATGCTTACCCCACTTTTTTTGGCAAGCAGGATGCTTAGCCCACTTTTTAGGATTGACAAAGCCCTAGGTTTCCGAACCCTTTGAACACGAGTGAAAAGCGATGAGATTTTGTATTGGGGTTGGCTGTACGCTGGGATTATTTTTTTGTTTGTTGCTAAGTCCTGTTTTGGGGCAACCCTTTCCAAACAAGAAATTCGGACAAGAGGACAAGTTCCGTCAATTGGAAGAGATCCTGCCTACACCAAACGATTACCGAAGCGCGGCGGGCGAACCGGGTCCAGACTATTGGCAACAAAAAATCGATTACAACATCGATGTAACGTTAAACGATCAGGGATCAATCGATTCACGGAAGCGAATCGATTCGCTACCACAATCTGTCCCCACACACACTTCGCTACATCTGGGTTCAACTGGATGCCAATATCTTCGCGCCCGAGAGCGATGCGAGCAAAACGCGGACTTCCCGAGGCATTGCGGGCCGTATGTCGACCAGGGGGTGGCTTTGGATCCATCTTGAGCTGTCTCAACCAAGCGTCCAGCCGGAATTACACAAACTTTGGTTTGTCCATCGCATCCTGCTCGACACGGTAGAACGTCAGGAGAACACCCTTGCCATCGATCCAACGAGAATGGAAAAATACTCGCTGCAGTTTCGATCGGGACTGGAGTTTCAAGAGATGAAGCCGAAGAGCAAACAGCTTACCGTGAAGTCAAGTATTCCACAGGGATTGGAATCCCCTTGAGGATGCCTTCGACAACGATGTTCCGTTTTACGATTCCCTGAAATCGGCAAACGATCAATCGAGGTTTTCGCACTTTCAGCAATTCGCACATCACGATCAGACGATCGCCTGGCACTACCGGATCGCGGAATCGAACGTCTTCTAAACCGCCGAATCCGACCATCGATTTTCCCAATAGCTCGTATTTGTGGGAGCAATAACAACAGACCTGGGCTACCGCTTCCAGCATAACAATCCCTGGCATTAAAGGCATGCCTGGCATGTGTCCACGCACCCAGAATTCGTCGTTCGTAATGTCCTTGTAGCCGACGCAAGCGACCCGAACCGGGTCCTCATGAACAATTGCCGTCAACTGTTCCATTTCAAAACGCTGAGGATTGTACTTTCGAATTTGATCGATATCCGCAACGATGTTATCGAAGTCGACCGTGTCCGGATCGATAATGAAGTCTTTAGTGACCAAAGACGGACTCCAATCCGTTACGCCCGTAAGGCATCGAGCGTGCTGCAAAAGGCATTGTACGGAACAAAAAAACCCTTAAGCGAGCAGCAAAATTCAGGAAAGCACTGAATTCTTACGAATTCAGACATGGAAGGTTACGATCTGCCGCTCGACTACGTGCGAACCTTTCGGCGCTTTGACTTGCGAGCTTTGCTGTTGGCCGCACGTTGACCGTGATTGGCTTTTTTTAGTTTCCGGTGAGGTTTTGTCATGATCCTGGAGTGTTAGTTACGAGTAATTACGAGTTAGGGCTGCTTTTACCGACACTTAAGTAGCAACGGGTCGGATAGAATACCAGGATTGTCAGGCTGTGCAAAGGCAATTTTGACTTGCCGCGCGTTGCCCAGTAGGCATACTATACGGATAGAAACGTTCGGTAACGCTGCGGAGCCTTTTCGTCAGATTCGGTTTCGCACTTCAATTTTTTTGGACTTTGGTTTTGAGGATAAGACGATGGCCGTAAATGTATCTGAAGAAGCTGCTTTGGAACTCAAAAGAGCTCATGCAGAAAGCAATCTCACCGAGGGCACCTTTGTTCGAGTCGGTGTTTTGGCTGGTGGTTGTGCAGGTTTTGAATACTCGTTGAGCTTTGACGACAAGTACGACGAGCATAAAGACAGCCAATACGATCAGCACGGGGTACGGGTTGTGGTCGACAAGAAGAGTGCGTTACTGCTCGATGGCGCTGTAATTGGTTGGCACAAAAGCCTGGAGCGACAAGGATTCACATTTGGGAACCCAAATGCGACCAAGTCCTGCGGTTGCGGCAAGTCCTTTCAATAGTAGTCAGTAGTAGGGCGAACTTCGCTTAAACCTGCTGTTCGTCTTCAGCCTAGCCAGTGCTTTGTTACAACCAAGAATTAGGGTTGGCCGTAGTGGATCCTGTTAAAGATCCGAATCCTGCCGGATCTTTAACAAGATCCACTACCGTAAAATTAAGCTGTCACATGGCACTAATCGTGTGGCACCTAAAGGCTCCTGCCGAGCTTTTCGTCTTTGCCTTACCTGGAACTTCCCCCTCCGCCCGTTCGTTTGTACCCTTGGAAATTTGGCTATTTTGCAAGTCTGGATAATTCGACCTTGACATGCAACAGGGGGAGTAAATAGTTTGGAGTAGGGGTAGGACAGTTCCTGTTATTGCTGGGGGAGCTTTTCCAATGAAATTCGAAAACGATGCGAATGACCATTCCATCAATCACACGCTAGAGCGGTTCTTTGCAGGACTTTCTGAGTATGCGTTCCACTCTCAGTTAGGGGTGGCTGACACCGAACTCGTCAACTACGTAAGCAAGCTCTTGGTTCGTTTCACCAAGACGGATGCGTTGCACCGGATTCGCCAACTGAACGGTCAGCGAGCGACGGAAGTCGTTACCATGATGACCGAGGCTCAGCACCGTATTGGACTAGCCAAACGCGAGGTTCATCGGCACATCGGTGACTTCACTCTTTTCTGGACAGGGCTTTACCCGGAGTCCTTGCGCGGTTTGCAAGGTCCAGATCGTTCGGATCAATTCGTTAGTTATTGCCATCAAGGCAAGATGGCATACGAAATTGCGAGCGAAATAGAGGCGGATGAAGACTCCGAGGCTCCTTCCGATCTGTTGCATCGATTGAGTGAACAATTCGAGATGTGCGCGTACGGTCTTCGTGAAATCCGCCGTCAATGGGAGTCGGGAGCAGGCTCGGACGGTGCGATACTGATGTAAGCACATGTGCACAAGTATTTTCCGGTAATTAGCCGTTTGGGCGCTAGCCCCGGTTCCCTAATTGCTTGACAATCGTCGAAAACCGCGGCTGGCGCCGTACCGCTAATTGTTGCTTTCACACAAAGATTTGTGCACATGTGCTTAGCAGGGATTGTGGGCGTTCGCGGAGTTGGGTTGTTGTGGCGTTGGGTTGTTGTGGCGTTGTGGCTGAGCGATGCCCTCGCTCAGGTTTTTAAGTCAAACGAGCGAAGGGCCTCGCTCGTCTACGGGCGTTACTTTGCGTTTGATTTTGATTTCTGGTCCGTTTCCGTAGCGGGCTTGCTCCGCGCGACCAGCAACGATTGAAGCACGCTTTCGCGGCGCGCTTCTGGTAAGCTCTCCCACGCAAGCTTGTAGTACAGCTCGACCGATGCCCAGTGGCTTTGTTGTTTGGCGTTGTTTGCGAGTGACAAATAGTAAGCCGTATCGGAGTTTGAGTGCTGGGGACTCGCCTTCTCTCGATGAGTCAAAGCGGCTAAGTATTCGTATTCAGCACTCTGCAATGGGGTTCCCTTTTTTCCGCCTGCATACTGCGACGGCTTGGATCGACTGCCAACCAGATCGGGAACAACCGGTTTGCTGCCCGCTTGCGAGCGGATCATGAGATCGAGTTCGTTCAAATCGATGATCGTCGCTCGAGCCGTCACGCTTGCCGCGGTACGAGTTGAGCCAATCGCACTGGAACCCGGACCAAGCGACTGGCGTCCGGCCGAGTATCGTCGATTGCCACCCAAGTACGCCGAGCCCGAATCTGGAGCCAAAACACTGGTTTGAAGCGTGAAAGTGACTGTCGTCGGAAGCTGAACGATTTGAGAAATAGCATGGCTGGCTGGGACCAAGGCAAATACAAACACCGCGACGCTAGCCAGTTGCGATTTTCGCCCAAATCTCTCTGTCAACATTTTGAAAGCCTTTCGTTTGGCTTGTAGAGGTAATTAGATTTTCGGCAAAGAGTAGCCAAGCAAAACACCCGCCAAAATGGACGCCGTCCAGTATATCATCACTGTACCGACGAGTTTCTGCGACCATATTCTGGAAAACATGTAATAGACGAGGTAAAACGGGACAAACAAACACAGGAGTCCTTGATTTCTGGACTCAAAAAAAGCAGTGAAAATCAATGCAACGTAGGCGAAAACGGAAACCAGCATCAAGCCAGATCCAGCGGACGCAGCCATGACAGGCAGCCAATCCGCCCTTTGAATCCTTGCCATGAACTCCACTTTGGAAATCTCACCTGTTTGCCCCGCATCCTTTTTGACCAACGCGCCCCCCACAAACATCACGAGCCCCAAAAGGGATGCAAACATCATCCACCACGGCGTTCCGCTGGTCATCATGCGTTTTTGCGTGGAAGCCTCTCGAACCATCATGTCAGCGGCTTCGTTCAAATGCTTGTTTCCAAATTGTTTCTTCTCTAAAGTCTTGTGCCCTTCAACCTTGGTCCCTTCTGTAAAATTGAAGCCGCAGTGAGTGCAAAGCACAGCCCCAGGTCTGGATGGCTGATCGCAATTGGGACAGAATATTCCAGATTTTTGGACCAATCCCGCAGCGTCCAGCAACCCAGCCATCGAGCTGGCTGTCGCCGACTGGCTGACCGGCGATGGCTGGGCGGGTTTTTTGGTTCCGGATTGCTTGGTCGGGCCACCTGACTCACCCTGTGCCCCAGGGATTCGAATCAGTTGCTGGCACTTCGGGCATTTACCTGACTTGCCCGCCATGCTGTCGGGAACATTCAAGCTTTGTCCACATTGGCAGGTGACACGGATCGGCATGCTAACCCCTTTCGTTCGAAAAATATTGATGCTTATTTGAACTAATATTCTGGACCGAGACACACGCCAGAACAACGGCATTCCTTGATTTTTCTTTAGGAACGGTCAAGTGGAGATTTTGCCTGAACGCTTATGGCACGAAAGTTGCTCTCTGGGCGGTCTTCCAGCGTGCAGTGCCGTTTTGGCGTTTTGCACCTACCGAACCACAAACTCAGTCACCTCTTTTTACTAGCATGGAGTTCCGTTCAATGGCTGCCGCAACCAAAGAAAAGACCAAGGTCAAGCTCGTACCGCTCGGCGATCGGATCGTTGTCCAACGAGAAGTTTCGCAAGAGAAAACAAGCGGCGGGATTTTCTTGCCTGATTCAGCCAAGGATCGCCCAACACGCGGCAAGATTATCAGCATCGGCGATGGACGTGTTCTGGACAACGGAAGCCGTTCGACACTCCAGGTCAAAGTCGGTGACCTCGTGCTATTCACCAGCTACGCGGGCGAAAACATCGAAGTCAACGGCGAAGAATACCTGATGATGAGCGAAAACGAAGTTCTCGCAATTATTGGCTAATTCACGCCGAATCCCCCCGATTCGAAACCACTTTACTCAACATAGATTTACGGAGTTTTTCAATGGCAAAAATTATTGCTTTCGATCAAGAAGCACGCGAAGCGATTCGTCGCGGTGTTAGCAAACTGGCCCGTGCGGTCAAAGTCACCCTCGGACCTCGTGGGCGAAATGTTATTCTTCAGAAGAGCTTCGGCAGCCCAACCGTGACCAAAGACGGTGTAACGGTTGCTAAAGAAATCGACTTGGAAGACGTTTACGAAAACATGGGCGCCCGCATGGTTCGCGAAGTCGCCTCCAAGACCAGCGATGTTGCTGGTGACGGAACCACGACCGCAACCGTCATGGCCGAAGCTATTTTCAACGAAGGGCTCAAGGCTGTCGTTGCAGGCGTCAACCCCATTCAAATGAAAAGCGGTATCGAAGCTGCAGTGACCGACATCACCGAAAAGCTTCGCAAAATGTCGATCAAGATCAAAGACAAGTCCGAAATGGCTAACGTTGCCAGTATCGCTGCCAACAACGACCGAGCCATCGGAAACTTGCTCGCAGACGCCATGGAACGCGTTGGCAAAGACGGTGTTGTGACTGTCGACGAAGGCAAGAGCCTCCATGATGAACTCGAGTTTGTCGAAGGCATGCAATTCGATCGAGGCTACCTATCGCCATACTTCGTAACCGATCCAGGCACCATGGAAGCCGTTCTGGAAGACCCATACATTTTGGTCTACGAAAAGAAGGTCACCAACATCAAGGATCTGGTACCGGTTCTTGAGCAAGTGGTCCAACAAGGCAAACCGCTGTTGATCATCGCGGAAGACGTCGAAGGCGAAGCCCTCGCAACGCTGGTTATCAATCGTCTGCGTGGCACGTTGCAAGTCTCTGCGGTAAAAGCTCCTGGCTACGGCGATCGCCGCAAGGCCATGATGGAAGACATCGGAATTCTAACCAATGCAACACCTGTCTTCGAAGCCCTCGGCAAGAAGCTTGAAACACTGACTCTGGCAGACCTAGGTCGTGCCAAGAAAGTTATCATCGACAAGGACAACACGACGATTATCGAAGGTGGCGGAAAAGCCAGTGACATCAAGTCCCGGATCGACCAGATCCGACGCGAAATCGATAACACCTCCAGCGATTACGATCGCGAAAAGCTCGAAGAGCGATTGGCCAAGTTGGCTGGTGGCGTTGCTAAGGTCAACGTCGGTGCTGCAACCGAAAGCGAAATGAAAGAAAAGAAAGCCCGTGTTGAAGATGCTTTGCATGCAACCCGCGCTGCCATCGAAGAAGGAATTCTGCCTGGTGGTGGAGTTGCTCTTCTACGTGCGTCGACTCAAGTCTCGCCAGCGGAAACGCTGACGACCGACGAAGTCACCGGCTACAACATTGTTCTTCGTGCCTGCCGCGCACCGTTGACCATGATTGCAGCCAACGCTGGCCAAGACGGCGGCATCGTTTGCTCGAAAGTTGCAGAAGCCAAGGGCAACAACGGTTTCAACGCGCTAACCAACGTCTACGAAGACTTGGTCAAAGCTGGCGTAATTGACCCGACCAAGGTCACTCGCACAGCCTTGAGCAACGCGGCATCGGTAGCAACGTTGTTGTTGACTAGCGACGCATTGATCGCCGAGAAGCCAAAGCATGACCATGGCAAGAAGCCATCCGGCGGCCACGGCGGCGACTACGATATGTACTAAGACACCTTCTCAACCATGAGATAGAGCAAGACAAAACCTCGGTCCCGTATCGAGGTTTTTTATTTGGAGTGCTGGGATTCATCCCAGCTTTAAGATGAGGCTGCGGAGAAACTGTAAAGTGAGCGAATCACTCGATCGCGAAGCGAGTACGTTCCACGGCCATTTGCCATTCGATTTTAGTACGTCTTCTGTACCAAACCAAATCAGCCCATCGATGACCGGTCTGTCTTTGGCAAACTGTATTTACCACAGCTCAGCCATGGTTTCCCTGTAGTCTGCCTTAGCTCACCCGTGTAGAATGGTTTTCCCCCCTCAACTGAGCTGGGGAGAATCTATTGTTACATAGCTGAGAACTGACCAATACATTTTGGAACGCGTGTATGGCGCATCGATTGCAAATTGATTGTTACGTCCGTGAATGCCATCGATTCCAAGTACTTGTGATCGGAATCTGCGTCGTATCAGTTTTGGCGATGATCGGTTGTTTCGCAATCGTATTGCCGTATCGGGATCAACTTAAGACGAACCTTTCAAACCACATTGGATTGCCGTATGCGGAGATCGCTATTGGCTTAACCCCATTCCCGTCCATCCCGATACTATTTGGAGGACTAATCTGGCTTCACTATCGATGCAAAAAGATTCCAGAACTCACTTGCCCTACTTGTAAAAGGTTCATCGGCGGAATGCGTCAACTTGTCGTCGCGACGAAATGTTGCCCGCATTGTGGTATACGTGTGCTTGATGATGTAAACTGATGCAAGCAACGCGAAAGACAACGATCCAACACCGCCGAAAGCCATGTACCAATCCCATACACCTAAGCCCCCGACGGTGCGTTTAGAATTTTAGAGACATCTCTTTCGGGGGCTAGGTGATGGGTGTCGTTCTGATTTGCAGTGCTGGATTGACTGCAATCGCGACAACACAAGCAGCCGCAATCGTCCGGCAGGACCTTTGCTTACGCCGAAGGCGTTAAACAATAAAGCCCAGGGTCGCCGCGCACGCGGCGCACCCTGGGTTCGCAACGAACGCAATGCCCCCAACCCCAACGGGGTTGAACATGCGTCCAGCGGGATGAACCCCCGACGCGCGGGACATTGTCCGCGCGATATGGCCATCCATGTTGTCGGACGCTGTTGGGGTCCCGCGCACCACTTGGCGTTGGACCCAGGGTGCGCCGCCCTCCCGGCGACCCTGGACGTTGTAGTTAAAACCGTTTCAGTTGGGATAGATTGCTATACGTTCTGATTTCCAGTGTTCGATTGACACCACTCACGACAAGACAGACAGCCGCGATGGAAGACGATTGTTGATTGTGGACACGCATCTCGCAGTTCCAGAACCAATCGCAAACAATTTTCCCCATACGCCAGGTTCGTTTTGACCGCAGCTCGTTTGATACGCGACAGCCATTCACTCCAACCCGCCAGGGCCAAGTCGTGACTTGCATTATCATTCAGCCGCTCAGACCTCGCGTGCCATCGTGTTGCAGTGTGACAACGGAACCCATACAATGTTCGAGTCAGTACTCATGGTACTGGCAAAAACAAAGGTGCCAGGAGTCATTGATTTGTAGTCGAAGGCGAAAACAATGACTCCTGACACCTTATTCCCTGACCTGGAATGGTGGCTGACCGTAACAGAGGAGATTTCAATGCGAAATGGAGTTGACGATCCAACCAGCGGGCCGAAACTCCCAGACGGTCATCACGAGCGCCGTTTCCACGGCTTTCTCGAAGCCGCCCCCGACGCTGTCGTGATCATCGACGGAGATGGAGTGATTGTTCAAGTCAACGGCCAAACCGAGAAACTGTTTGGATACAGCCGTGAGGAGTTGGTCGGTCACGCACTCGAAATGCTCATGCCAGAGCGATCCCGTGGCTCTCACGTTGCCAAGACCCGTGCCTATACTGCCAATCCACAGACGCGGCCAATGGGGCGCGGCCTCGACCTGTTCGGCTTACGGAAGGGCGGTGACGAATTTCCGATCGATGTATCCATTAGCCCGCTACCGCCCGAAGGGGGGCTTCTGGTGGCCAGCACCATCCGTGACATGACCTCGCACCGGCGTCTCGAGGAAGAGTTGCGGCAGCGAACCCACGAACTGGAGGAAGCCGACCGGCAGAAGGACAACTTCTTGTGTGCGGTCGCACATGAGTTGCGTTCCCCACTCAGCGTTCTCACTCTCGCGGCGCAAATCCTGAGACTAAATCCAGCCGATACAACCGTTCACGAGCAAACCTTGGGCATGCTCGAACGCCAGACCTCGCATATGACCCGCTTGATTGAAGACCTTCTCGACCTGTCCCGGATCCGCTGCGGCACGTTTGTGCTCCGTCGCGAGGTCGTTGATCTGCGGCGGGTTTTTATCATTGCCGTCGAGATGGGGCAACCGCTCGTCGAGAGCCGTAAGCACAATCTGGAGGTCGAGCAATTCACCCAACCGTTGTGGGTGAGTGGCGACTCCTCTCGCCTGGTTCAAGTCGTATCAAACTTACTCACCAATGCCGCCAAGTATACACCGAAGGGGGGGCACATCCGGTTATCGGCGGCGCGGGAAGGCGAGGCAGTAGTAGTCCGAATTCGTGACGATGGAGTGGGTATCCCGAAAGAGATGTTGTCTCGGGTGTTCGACCTGTACACCCAAGTCAATCCTGCTGGAGGCAGCAGCGCGGGCGGACTCGGAATTGGTTTGACCGTGGTGCGGCAGTTGGTCGAACTACACTGTGGCACCGTGGAAGTAACCAGCGATGGTTCTGGCCAGGGTAGCGAGTTTGTCGTTCGTTTGCCACTGCTGTCGAACGGCTCGGACGCTGAACCAAACGCTGCACCTGACCCGGCGGGCACGTAGACTTTCTGGAGTTCATTGCTCCCCGTGCCCGCCGGGCAGGTGAGCTGGGTCGTTGACACCTTATCCCGGTCACTGCTTCATGACCAATTCGGATCACAAAGGATTTCCTGTCAGGGAATTTCTTCTTCGCAGCTAATGCGACTTCGAGAAAAGTCTTCCCCAAAAAGAAGCTTCTAGATGATGATTCTATTGCAACAAAATCGTCCTTGTGCTCTTGCTCTAGGCGAGACTGCAAATCTTCTTCGTAAACTTTTTTCGCAGATTCCGCTACTGACATTCTCTAGTCTCCTCGCTGGATTATGGCCTTAAAGTGATTGTACAACAAAAGCTCAAGCGGGGAAATCGCAACAAACAACGGACGAACCAACGAATGCACCCACGCGGCGATAAGGTGCACTGACAAATCCACGTTTCATCCCGCCGCTGGGTGAATCGAAACGTTTGACCCGTTAGAAGAGCGTGTCACCTGGCGGACAACCGAGGCTAGCGCCAAACGGCTAATGAATAATCCGGACTAGCGAGGGTCACCTTCAACACAACCAAGCTGGCAAAACACCCATGGCAGGCAGTTCCACCATTTGGATCTTCTCAATCGCGGTGATCGCCATCAATTGATCCAGCGCAACCTTCGGCGGAATCCCATCGAGGTTGAGCACTCCAATCGCGTGGCCACCAGGTTGCTGGCCCGCTCGTCCCACCGACATCTGACCAATGTTGACTTGATGCTGACCGAACACCGTACCAACCCGACCAATAATGCCTGGCACGTCGGTGTGCGTGAAAAACAACATATGGCCGTCCAGATACGCTTCTAGCCGATAATCGTCGATCGAGATTAAGCGTGACATGTTGTTACCAAATACAGTCACGCCAGCTTTCACCTTCTTGCCACTGCCATTGACCTCAGCCGTAATCGAAGAGCTGAAAGCCCCCAGTTCTCGATTCCTGTTTTCCGTCAATTCGATTCCATGCTCGCGGAGAAGCAATTCCGAGTTGATGATGTTGACATCGTCCGCCATAGCTCGTTCCAGTAAGCCAGCGCAGAAGGCCGCCGTGAGTAGTTTCGTATCCTTGTCGGCAACTTCTCCGCGGTAGTTGAGTTGGCAGGAACCGATGCTCCCGTCGTGCCACTGAGCCATCAGCAGACCGAGCCGATAGGCTGCGTCGAGATATCCGCGTAGGGCATCCAAGGTCTTTGGATCGAGCGACGCGACATTGACCGCATGTCGAATTTCGCCGGTTTTGAAGAAATTGATCAATAGCTGTATGCCTTCGATTGCAACCTGCGTCTGGGCCTCTTCGGTGCTAGCACCTAAATGCGGCGTGCAAATGACGCCGGGCATCCCAAACAATGGGCTATTGGTGCAGGGCTCCTCCTCGAAAACGTCCAAAGCCACACCTGCGATGATGCCGCGTTTTAAGCCTTCTACCAATGCGGCTTCCTCATAGATTCCTCCACGAGCGCAATTGATCAACCGAACACCCTTTTTCAGGATGTCCAGTTGCTTCATGCCAACCAAATACTTGGTTTCGTCTGTCAGAGGTGTGTGAACGGTCAGATAGTCAACTCGCGGTAACAGCTCAGCAATGGAATTGGATTTCTCGACCCCCATCTTGGTTGCTTGCTCATCCGACAAAAACGGATCGAAGGCAATCACTCGCATGCCGAATGCCAATCCTCGCGTCGCAACTTCGCGACCGATACGCCCCATGCCGATCACCCCAAAGGTCTTGTCGGCAAGTTGGCTACCCATGAACGACTTTCGGTCCCAACGTCCCTCGCACAAACTTTGATAAGCAGGCGCAACGGAACGAGACAGCCCTAGCATCAGTGCAAACGCATGCTCGGCCGTACTGAGTGTATTGCCCGCTGGCGTATTCATAACGACAATACCGAGCCGCGTTGCAGCCGTCTTGTCGATGTTGTCGGTGCCGACTCCAGCTCGAACGATCGCTCGCATCCGTTTGTTGCCTTCCAACGATGCAGCCGTAATTTTCACCCCGCTTCGAACGATGGCTCCATCAAACTCATTGAGCGACTTCCGCAATTCCTCCCCCTTCATCCCCGTTCGGACTTCGTATTCGAAGCCTTTTTCAGCGTTGAGAAGATCGAAGCCTTCTTGAGCAATTGGGTCAAGAACTAAAATGCGAAACGTCATAGATGTTTTGCCGATAGAAAAGTGGAGTGGAGATGAATTGAGATGACTAGGCATTCTTGGATGCGAAGTCGTCCATGAGTTGAGCCAGCGATTGGACGCCAGCCATTGGCATGGCGTTGTAAATGCTTGCTCGAATACCGCCGACGCTTCGATGCCCCTTGAGTGAATCGAGACCGAGTGATTGGGCTTGCGTCAAGAACGCTTTCTCAAGATTTTCGTTCGGAAAGCGGAACGTAGCGTTCATGAGCGAACGGGATGCCTTTTGAGCATGGGCCAAATACATCGTAGAGTGTCGATCGATCGCATCGTAAACCCATTTGGCTTTCTCTTGATTGATCTGATGCATCGCTTCCAGGCCGCCGATCGTTTTCTCTACCCACTCCGTAACGAGCCCCAGAACATAGACTGCGAACGTGGGTGGCGTATTCCACATCGAGTCTTCTTTGGCGTGATTATTGAAGTTAAGGTAGCCAGGCAAGTTTTCGCTTGAGCGAGTCAACAAGTCCTTACGCATAATCACAACGGTGACACCAGCCGGCCCCGCATTCTTCTGCGCGCAGGCATAGATGAGTCCGTACTTCGAAACGTCAATGGGTCGGTGCAGGATATCGGACGAGCAATCGCAAACCAGAGGGGCCGGCGATGCTAGGTCATGCGAAAATTGAACACCCTGGATGGTTTCATTGCTGGTGATGTGCACGTAAGCAGCATCGGGTCGTATTGTGAGTTCCGCCTCGTTGGGGACTCGGTCATAGTTGGTCGCAGCCGAATCATAAATCGCCTCTACGCTACCTTCGCGTTTAGCCTCTCCAATGGCGTATTTGCCCCACGAACCAGTCAGTACGTATTGAGCAGGACCCGCTTGTCCCCGCAATAGATTCATAGGAATCATGGAAAACTGAAGCCTGGCCCCCCCTTGCAAAAACAGGACATCGTAGTCCGATGGGATGTTCAGCAGTCGAATAAGACGTTGCTTGGCTGCTTCTTGGATGGCAATGAATTGCTTGCTGCGGTGGGAAAGTTCCATCACCGAAGCGCCACAACCGGGCAAGCAAAGCATCTCGTCTCGGATACGTTCAAGAACGGGCACCGGTAGCACGGCCGGACCGGAGGAGAAGTTAAAAAGTCTTTTTTCCATTATTCCCGTGTTATTCAGCAGTCGAAATCGTCGGATGTTGTAGAAACACCATACATCCCCAGCAGGTTCGAATTTTACGTCTAGAATGCTTCAGGTGGAAGGAGTAATGAAATAGCTCCTTCCTCCGGGTGACCGTTTTTCCAGAATGACTCATAACTAGCTAATGTCGCATCGCAGCACACGCCAGGTGGTAGAGGATCTCCGCTTAAACGACAGGCTAATCGAAATAACCGCCCCCCTCTCAACCCATTTGGAAATCGCTGAGGTCCATCGCCGCGTTTACGAAAGGGGTGGACCTGCCATTCTTTTTTCTAATCCCGTCGGAAGCCATTTCTCGATGGTAAGTAATCTATTCGGTTCGTTGGACCAAGCCAGATTTTTGTTTCGCAAGACCATCGATCACGTACGGCGTGCGATCGAGCTAAAAATCGACCCCAACCAATTCTTTAAGCGACCGTGGCGATACGCGACTGCACCCTGGACGGCATGGACCATGCTCCCTAAACGCGTTCGGTCCGGTGCGGTTCAACGCAATGCGACAAGAATCGACGAGCTCCCACAATTGGTCTCTTGGCCCGACGACGGTGGCCCATTTGTTACACTCCCCCAAGTTCTCAGCCAAGGAACCTCTAATTCGCTGATGCAATGCAATCTTGGTATGTATCGCGTCCAGCTTTCCGGCAACGACTACAAAACCAACGAAGAAATCGGCTTGCACTATCAATTGCATCGCGGAATAGGCGTTCATCATCAGCAAGCACTTGCTGAGGGACGTCCGTTTCGAGTTGCAATCAGTGTCGGAGGCACGCCAGCCATGACACTTGCGGCGGTCATGCCGCTACCAGAAGGGTTGAGCGAATTGACGTTTGCAGGTGCGCTTGCGGGACATCGTATTCCAATGATTACATCTCGCGATCATGCCCCGCTCTATGCGGATGCGGATTTCGTTATTCATGGCACGATTGACCCAAGTTCCATGAAACGAGAGGGACCCTTCGGGGATCATCTGGGCTACTACGCCAAGGAGCATGACTTCCCCTGGATGCGCGTCGAACAAGTCTATCATCGGGATGGAGCCATCTGGCCATTTACAGTCGTTGGGAGACCGCCGCAGGAAGACACCACGTTTGGGGAATTGATTCACGAACTCACCGGTCCAATCATTCCAACGGTTTTGCCAGGCGTTAAGTCCGTCCATGCGGTGGATGCTGCCGGAGTTCATCCCTTGCTTTTAGCCATCGGCAGCGAACGCTACTCGCCATATCGAAAACCCGAACGACCGCAAGAATTGCTTACGCAAGCCAATGCGATCCTTGGTCAAGGACAGATGTCGCTGGCCAAGTATTTGATGATCGTTAACTCGCTGGACAACCCATCGTTGGACATCCATCACATCGATGCGTTTTTGATTCATTTGCTTGAGCGGATCGACTGGTCACGCGATTTGCATTTCCAAACTCGGACGACAATGGATACGCTCGACTATAGCGGCGACGGATTCAATCAAGGGTCGAAACTCGTGATGGCCGCTAGCGGTACGAAGCGATTCGAACTCTCCAAGGAGCTGCCATCCTCGTTTGCTTTGCCAAACGGTTTTTGCAATCCTCGATGGTGCCTACCTGGAGTCCTGGCAGTTCAAGGAACCGAAACGAATCCCAACGCTTCGACGCTCATTGAGCATTGGGACGGAATGTCCCAAGCGTTGGGCAGCACTTGGAAGGGCGACTTGAACTGGCGCGGTATACGCATCGTTGTCTTGGTAGATGACTCCGATTTCACAACGCGGTCGCTAAACAACTTTCTATGGGTGACATTCACTCGCAGCAATCCGGCCACGGACATCCATGGCGTTGGGGCTTTTACCGAGCACAAGCATTGGGGCTGCACAGGTCCGCTCGTGATCGATGCTAGAAGGAAACCGCACCATGCACCACCCCTTATCGAAGACAAAAAAGTGACGGCAAAAATCGATGCCTTAGCAGCAAAAGGTGGCCCGATAGCTAAGTACCTGTAGTTGGACTTTTACGGTAGCTGATTTCGTGAGAATTCAGTGCATTCCGGAATAAGGACCACAATAGGCGACAAGTAGGCATTACGTGTTGATGATACACTTAAACTTCAACAACGCTCCCGCAGCTACCATTTCCAAAAGTCGACCTTTTGTTTTTCCCGATAGAAGTGGCGTAAGCTTCCAGCTTGCGATTTGCTGAGGTCGATTCGATGGCAGGTAAGATGCCTACCCCACTCTTTAATCTGGACAATGCATTGGTCGATGAACGACGCACGAAAAAAAGCGATGTGAAATCAACAAAGGGTGCTGAACGCAGCCACAATCCGTTTGAAAGATTTGCTCGAACGGCAAATGCGTTTCGCTACCGTTGGGTTTATCCCAGCGGAGCGATAATTGGCGGCTACAACAATTCACAAACACGTTCCTACCTATTATGACTCGCTACCGAATCGCGATTTGGATTGTGACTTTGCTCCTGAGCGCACAGGCTCATTCGCTCCGAGCAGAATCAACTCTTGCTACTTTTTTTGCGGATATAACCATTCCGATTGGTCATCCGTGCATGGGGGGCGGTGTTACACCGGCCCATCGCATCCTAGAGCGGCTGCAAGCCAAAGGCTTCGTGTTGACGCTTGACGATCAAAAACCGCTTGTCATGATCTCGCTCGACTGGTGCGAGGTTCGCGGC
Organism: Pirellula sp.; assembly: GCA_031427235.1. Taxonomy (GTDB): domain Bacteria; phylum Planctomycetota; class Planctomycetia; order Pirellulales; family Pirellulaceae; genus JBKCUI01. The sequence goes on along the minus strand of JANPNA010000344.1, from coordinate 1,692 downwards.
AGTTTGTACGACGATTGGCGTAGTGCGTTCGCAAAGGAGTTAAATACAGACCCGCAACGCGTGCTCGTAAGCAGTACCCATGTCCATGACGCCCCGGTGATGGATGCCGAAGCGGAGTTTCTCCTGCGTGAAACGGAGAAACTAGGCCATTGGAAAGAGTTGCCTCCTCCCGCGTTGAATGCACCTATTCAGTTGGCTAGTGTGTGTTGGCCAGACTTCAATCGCATTTGCATACAGCGAGTGCTGGTTGCCATGCGCGACGGGATTACCCAAAAGCGTCCGGTAACTCACTTCGGTTTGGGGAAGGCGAAAGTGGATCGCGTTGCTTCCAATCGCCGTTTTCTGTTGCCCGATGGAACGGTGAGTTATGGGCGTTACAGCAGCAGTGGCAACAATCCGCAAGCTACCGAGGGGGCCGAGGGTGAGATCGATCCCTGGTTGCGCACCCTCAGTTTCTGGAATGGGGACACGCCGTTGTGCGCATTGCATAGCTATGCGGTGCATCCGATGAGCTACTACGGAAAGGGCGAGGTAAGCATTGACTTTGTGGGGCTGGCCCGCGAACAACTGCAGCAGGACTTGCCATCGGTGCTACAAATTTACGCCACCGGTTGCGCAGGAAACGTCACGGCAGGCAGGTACAACGATGGTCGACCTCCACAACGAGCGGAGCTTGCCGCGCGACTACATTCCGCCATGACAGATGCTTGGAAGAACACACTGCGCCACCCCATGACAACGGTGAAGTTTTTCAATGTCAAAATCCCATTGAGTGCACGAAACACCGAGTTTCATACCGAAGCGTTGCTTCGACAGCGTCTCAAAAGCGATCCCAATCCATTTCATCGGGCAGAAGCCGCAATGGGCTTGGCTTGGTATGAACGAGTGCAGTCCGGCCATCAGATTGACTTGCCTTTACTTGATTTTGGGCCCGCTCAACTGCTCCTACTGCCAGCCGAGACTTATGTAGAGTTTCAACTGTATGCGCAACAGCTACGTCCTGAGAATTTTGTAATGTGCTTAGGCTACGGTGAATGCGGTCCAGGTTACATTCCCATCGAGCGGGCGTGGCGGGAAAAGGACCAGAATTTGAATGACTGGGCCTGGGTCGGTCCAGGTTCCGAAGAGGCTCTCAAGATGTCCATTCGGGAAGTCTTTTCTAAGGTCTCGGGTTATGATTGGTAGTTTTCACATGGCCGCTCGCCTAATCGCAGGTTATCTTGCTTTTGCCGACAGTGTAGGCGAAAATAACAGGATGTTAATCGCAAGGCAGGGAGTTCATTCACGATGAGTATTGCGTCTATTTCAGAATCGATCGAATACCCAGAGTCAGACGGCGAACCCATGGGAGAAACGGATCTGCATAGAAGAGAAGAAAGGGAACGGGGGTGACGCGTTCATTCGCGTCCTTAGCCAGGGGCTTGAGAAATATGCGGTTGAACTCTTTTCCTTTTCGCTCATGCCAAACCACTGGCATTTGGTTTTACGGCCACAGAAAAACGGTGAAATGGGGAGTTTGCTGCGGTGGGTCACAGCGACGCATTCGCTTCGTTTGTCGCTATGTCGAGCGCAATCCGCTGCGAGCAAATCTGGTTACAAAAGCCGAGGCATGGCGCTACGGATCGCTTTATCGATGGAATCAGCCAACCGAGCCACTTCCGAGAATCCTCTCGCCTTGGCCCATTCCACGGT
>JANPNA010000343.1:0-38080 GCA_031427235.1 Pirellula sp. | reverse complement strand
CGGCCAACCGGCCAACCCTAATTCTTAGTTGTAACAATGCACTAGATGTCGTCTTGAATATCCGCTTTCAAATTGGCACCGCTGTCCTTGGAGGACCTTCGGTCCAGCCCCGCACGTTCCATCAGGGACGAGCGGAGGGACATGTCAATTTGATCATCGTCGGCGGGTGGTGGTCCCATCGCACCGAGGTTTTCCGGGTTGTACCGTATCTCGTATTGGTGTTTAGCGATTGTAATGATTACGCCGGGGTCGAGCCGCTTTCGGGTCACCCGATATCCATTTACCTTGGTGCCATTTCGGCTATCCAAATCCCTGATAAACCAATATCCTTGTTCGAGAGTCATCCGGCAGTGCTGACCTGAGACATTGGCAAATCGCAGGACAATATCGCAGTTGTCTCGCCTCCCAATGAGGATGCGATCTTTTTTCAGAGGAATATCTTCGCCCCCACCAGTCGGAGCAAGAAATCCATAATCTGCCATAGCTTCACCCGGAAAAATCGAAGAGAAGAAACGAGTTTGCTGTAGAAAGGTTTCAAACGCTCTACCCACTGTACGTTCCAAAAAAACCCGCGTCAACAATCCACCCGCGATTAAGCCAACGATTACGCTGGCGATTAAGCGCAGGGGACCTGAAATTCCTATCAAAAAGGTTATGTCGAATGCCGAAAATTACGATTGTATTCGGTTTGCTGCTGTGCGGTTTGTCCGCCGCAGTCCTGCTTATTAAACAAGAATTTACGGTGGGAACTTGGCTCATTCCATCCGCAGTGGGCTTGCCGTTGCTTTTGCTGGGTTTGGTAGCAGCTAAGAGTGCCGCCTCCCGAATGCACGTCATGCATGCGGCGGTGACGATTGCTCTGTTGGGTGGTTTGGTAGCATTGGTGCAAGGTATTCGTAAGTTGATAGATCAACTGCAAGGAAAGGAAATCCTACCCCTGGCTGTCGGCATGATTTGGGCAATGACCGTTCTTTGCTTTATCTTCGTTGGACTATGCGTACAGTCCTTCATTGCAGCCAGAAAAGCACGAGAGAGCAAATAGTAAGGCAACTTGTCGCTTGTCGCAGAGAATCCATTTTTATTCAGCAAGTCCATTGGGTAAAGAGTTTTGCAACATGACAACATCTTGGATTTCTATCAAATTAGCCAGGCAATCGGAAAGCATTGGACAGACCGTTCAAGTGCGAGGTTGGGTTCGAACGCGGCGCGATAGCAAAGGCGGTTTCAGTTTTATTGAACTCAACGACGGTAGTTGCTTTGGCAATTTGCAAATCATCGCTGACGGTAGCTTGTCCAATTACCAGAGCGAGGTCTGTTCGCTATCGGTAGGCAGCAGCGTCATTGTCTCGGGAGAGATCAAAGCCAGCGCCGGGCAAGGGCAAGCGACCGAGATGTTTGCAAGCCAAGTTCGAATCATTGGGGTGGCGAGCGCGACGGACTATCCTCTGCAAAAGAAGCAACACACCTTCGAAAAGTTGCGGGAATGGGCGCATTTGCGTCCGCGAACCAACACCTTCGGGGCAGTCGCTCGCGTTCGCAACCGATTGAGCTACGCGACCCATCAATTCTTTCAGAACGACGGCTTCCTTTACATTCACACGCCGATCATCACCGACAGCGATTGCGAGGGAGCCGGACAAATGTTCCGTGTGACGACCCTGCCGCTTGATAAGCTTCCTATGTTGAACGGCAAGGTCGATATGACGCAAGACTTTTTTGGGAAATCGTCCTACTTGACCGTAAGCGGGCAGCTTGAGGGGGAGACGTATGCGACGGCGTTGGGCAAGATCTACACCTTTGGACCTACGTTTCGAGCGGAAAACTCCAACACGTCCCGGCACCTCTCTGAGTTTTGGATGATTGAACCGGAAATGGCGTTCTTCGAACTCGCCGACAACATGACGCTTGCAGAGCGATACCTAAAAGCCATGATCCAAGATGTGTTGACCCATTGTTCGGAGGACATGGAGTTTTTTGAAAAACGCGTTCAACCGGGCGTTATGGCTGCATTGCAACTGGTGCTCGACAAACCCTTTACCCACCTGTCCTATACCGAAGCCGTCGATATTCTGATCCGCAGCGGCGAGAAGTTTGAGTACCCGGTCGCGTGGGGAGTGGATCTTCAGGCCGAGCACGAACGCTTCATCACTGAAAAGCACGTCCAAGGTCCGGTGGTCCTCTACAACTACCCCAAGGAAATCAAATCGTTTTATATGCGTCTCAACGACGATAACAAAACGGTTGCAGCCATGGACGTTTTGGTGCCAGGTGTCGGTGAGATCATCGGCGGCAGTCAACGCGAAGAACGACTCGACGTGCTGACGGAGCGGATGTTGGCATCTGGACTCAAGGCCGAAGACTATTGGTGGTATCTGGACCTGCGTCGTTTTGGAACCGTGCCACACGCGGGTTTCGGATTGGGGTTAGAACGTATGGTTCAGTATACGACTGGGATGGCAAACATCCGCGATGTGATTCCATTCCCAAGGTCGCCAGGAAACTGCGATTTTTAGTCAACGGTAAGACATAGAGTGACAACTTGCGGGTCGATTCGTTTCAGCTTATTTACTTATCCTCGTACTGAAGAATCTCGATTGAGTGGGTTATGTCCTCATTGTTCGCACGTGCAAGCGGTCTGTTGCTTCATTTAACTTCATTGCCGGCCAGGCGACTGGGTAGTGTTTCCGATAGCCAGCCCGGCACGGATGGCGAATGGAGCGCAGGCGACTTGGGGTCCGGGGATTTAGGCCCGTCGGCCTATGAATTCGTTCGCTTCTTGAAGCAAGCTGGACAGCGCTGGTGGCAGATCTTGCCAACCGGCCCGACTGGCTACGGTTTTTCACCTTACCAATCCCCTTCGTCCTTCGCAGGGAATCCCTTGCTTATCAGCCCTGCGCTTCTAGTACGGGATGGGCTGCTTCGCATGGAAGACTGGCACGACGCAGCTCGCACGAGTCAAAAAGGTCTAGAAAAGGAGTGGTCTGTAGCCAACTTTGACCTGTCATCGAGCATGCGAATGGAGTTGCTGAGGGTGGCCTTTCGTCGATTCCAAAATCAGCGGACCGAACTTCAATCTCAACTCGACGGCTTTAGACGCGCGCAATCGGATTGGCTCGAAGAACATTGTCTCTTCATTGGGTGCAAGAACTATCACAATGATCGATCCTGGAGCGATTGGGAGGATCCCTTGAAACGACGCGAACCGCAGACACTAAAGGGCTGGGCGGACAAGCTACGGGTTGCATGTGACTTCGAGGCGTTCATTCAGTTTTTGTTCCAGCGTCAATGGCAAGAACTGAGGAGTTATTGTGTTGCGAATGGAGTAGGCATCATCGGTGACATACCGATCTTTGTAGCCATGGATAGTTCGGACGTCTGGTCCCAACAGCAATTGTTTGAACTGGACGCGGATGGCAACCCAACGGCGGTTGCGGGTGTTCCGCCAGACTATTTTGCCGTGCTTGGACAACGTTGGGGGAATCCGCTGTATCGATGGGAGTCGCATCGGCAAACGGGCTACGAATGGTGGGTCCGCCGCTTTAAGCGAATGCTGCAACTGTGCGACATGGTGAGAATCGATCACTTCCGAGGGTTTGAAGCCTATTGGGAGATTCCGGCCCAGATGCCCGACGCTCGAGTAGGGAAATGGCAACTCGGTCCGGGAGATGATTTCTTTAACGCATTGCAGCATGTGCTCGGGAGTTCGTTGCCGGTTATCGCCGAAGACCTTGGATACATTACGCCAGAAGTCCGCGGCCTTCGCGATCGATTTGGATTTCCGGGCATGAAGATCATTCAGTTTGGATTTGGGGGTGGAACGAGCACTTCACTTGATTTGCCGCACAATTATCCTGTTCATTGCATCGCTTACACCGGAACGCACGACAACGATACAACCGTTGGCTGGTTCCATAGTCAAGCTGGCGAGGGGAGCACGCGTTCGCAACGCGACATCGATGCAGAGAAGGCCTTTGCCTTGCGTTATTTGCACTGCGATCCGAGCCAAATCCACATTGGAATGATGCGAGCCGTTTGGAGTTCGGTGGCCTGCATTGCCATAGCGCCAGTGCAGGATTTGCTAGGCCTACCGTCCAGCGCTCGCATGAATACACCCGGCATCGCCAGTGGCAATTGGGCTTGGCGATGTGAGCCAACGGCCCTGACTCCGGAGGTTGCGAACATGTTGGGTGAAATGACAGCCTCGTTCGGAAGAAGCGAATTGGTCACGCCTACCAATTGAAGTCAAAGCGACTGGCGAGAATGTCCGAATTCGTGGCACCAAAAACCGACTGCTGACTGGTGATCGGATGAATCCAATCGAACATCATTCGAGTTCGATCGCTCCAATACCAGTTGCAACCAAAGGTAAAATCGTTGTACTGGCCCGCGTTCAAGTTGTTCAGGTCGAGATGTGACCATCTCGCTTTGACTTCCCAAGCGCCCCAGCCGACTCCGCCTGGAACTAGCGAGAAGTTGGTGATTGGTACGTTGCGTGCAAATTGGGCTCCATGTTGACCAAACCGCTCAAAGACTCGATTTTCTCCAGTCAGGAAGAAGCTCGTATGCACGTACGCACCGTTCAACTGGTCGGAAGAACCATCTGACTTGTTGACGGTCGACAAGAAGGCTTCGCTTTGCACTGTAAATCGTCCCCACACCAATGCCGACTCCACGTTGCCTGTCGTGTAATCGTTGGCCAGCAAGACACCGCTATCGATGATGCGAGTCCCTTCGTGAATTTGAGGCCTGGCTCGAAATCGGACTCGACCGTCTTGATCGTGTGTGTACAAAACCCCAAGCCCTGTATGAAACAAATACCTGCCTTCGCTCGCATTGTCGTAGTAAGGCAACCAGGTTAATCGACCACTTATGCGGCCCCCTTGGTTGTCGTCGATCCGTTCCTTGGTCGCTTCGCTGACGCTATCCAAGAAGACACCGCTCGACCAGGTAATGCTTTTGGCATCGTTGCAGTTGTAAAAGGCCAGTCCAACTTCGCGATCCGCGGCAAAGACCCCTTGGGTTGGGATGGAACGCTCCATGAAGATGTTGTGCGTGTCGTTGGTGACTTGTTCCAAACTAAAGGGAACGAAGAAGTTACCGATTCGCATGCGGCCCAAGAGTGGGATTTCGTTCATAGAAAAGTAAGCATCTTTGACTTCAGGGGATGTTACCGCACCCGGTAAGCTCTCGCCGACCGATTCCGGCTCAAGCGTCAATTGCAACCGGAAATCAAAGGCACCATAACCTGTGCCTTCCGCAAAGAGTCTCAGACGTCGAAACTCAAAGTAGTCTTGCGTGTTTGGAATTGCCGGGTCGGCTTGAGCCCAATTGATGTATTCCATTTGAACGTGCCCACCCATTTTGACCGTCCACTTTTTGGACGAGTCGTTGGTTTTGGACTCCTTGCTCGTCTTGTCGCCCACCTTGGTTTGGGCAATTTGTTGCGATTTTTCAAGCTCGTCGATTCGCTTTTTTAGTTGCTCAAACTCGGTAAAACTAGGTGCTGCCTCAGTTGCTATATCTGAGGTTGAAAGCGTGGTTTCAGGCCATACGTCTGCCTGAGCGAGCAATTGACCTTGGCTGTGCAAGACTACGAGCATAGCTAGCATGCAAAGCAAATACGAACGAACGAGAATTCGAATCATCGCTTTGGTCTCAACTTAATCCCCGTAGCTTAAATGCCAGCAAAATCCTCGTGGGTTGTCAACGTGCACCCTTAGGACAAATTTCAAGCTGTCACAATGCACTAGTCTGCCCCTATTGGTTTCGGACGAAAGAGCACGCTCGTCGTAGCTGAATTCGTGAGAATTCAGTAAACCAATTTGCATTCCACGTGATGCGAATTTCAACGACCTAGCGCTTCGTCAGGACTAAAAAGCGGGGTTGCAACAAAGAGTAGCTCGGCACTCCGTGCCGAGAAAAACGGCACGGAGTGCCGTTCTACACTGAACTTGTGGGGACACCACCACGGATGGATGTCGCGACTGCCAGTTTCGACTTCAGTGCTTCAACAGGCGTGGCACAATTCGCGTGAGCGATTCGACGACTTGGTCGATTTCAGATTCGCGAGTTTCTGCGGACACGCTAAATCGGATGCCGCCTCGAACAACCTTGGGATCCAATTGCATTGCCACGAGCACGTGCGAAGGTTGACTCGAACCGCTAGCACAGGCAGATCCCGTGCTGCAAGCAATTCCAGACATGTCCAAGCCTAGTTGCAGTGCTTGTCGATCGACTCCGGGAAATGCAATGCTCAACGTATGGGGTAGCCGGGCGGACTGGGCACCCACAGCAATCGCATTTGGAATCGCAGCTATTATTTTTTCCTGTAGTTTGTCACGAAGTTTTTCCATTTTGCTCACGCGTTGAGCCAGTTGCGATACCGCGTTGGCGACTGCCACTTCAAAGCCACCAGCAAGAACCGGCATTTCTGTTCCGGGCCGAAGCCCCAGTTGCTGGAAACCGCCAAAGTGTTGGGGACTTATGTGCACTTTGTGGCGCAATAGCAAGGCACCGATCCCAACCGGTCCGTGAAGTTTGTGCGCAGTAATGGTCATCGCATCCACATCCAACGTAGCGAAGTCCATATTGGATTTCCCCAAAACCTGAACTGCATCCGTGTGGATCAAGACACCTGCTTTCCGGCACATTGCGGCCGCTTGCGCGACGGGCTGCCATACGCCGGTCTCATTGTTGGCTAGCATGAGCGATACCAAAGCGATCGGGCCACGCGTCGATTGTGTTGCCAGCCATTCCTCAAGTCGGTCTAAGCAAACAACGCCATCGCTAGAACAGGGCAAATAACGAACTTCTCGTCCCAATGTTTTTGCGTGTTCAGCAGCAGCCAATACGCTCGGGTGCTCGATATTCGAAACGATAATGGCACCTGGGATATTTTCTGCAAGACCGAAGATGACGAGATTGTTCGACTCCGTCCCGCCGCTGGTGAACAAAAGCTGATCGCTGGCCATCCCATGTGTTCGGCCACCGCAAAGTTTCAGAATGGCTTCGCGGGCTTGTTCAACAACTTGTCTGGCTTGTCGACCCGCAGCATGCTGGCTGCTTGGGTTTGCTAATCGCATCTGCATCAATTCAAGCATGCGATCGACGACCATGGGATCAATGAGAGTTGTTGCGTTGTTATCTAGGTAGATCAAGGCTCTCTTTCCCGTTCCATTGCCAATACGCAGGGGTCTCAGCCTCGAAACGCAATTCGGTTTGCAAAGTCGGATGGATTAGTTCCAAGCATCGACAATGCAAAGCGATACCCTCGGCAAAAGGATTCTCAGCGCCGTACTTCTTGTCGCCAAGGATGGGACAGCCAATCGCTTCCAGTTGGGCTCGTATTTGATGCTTGCGTCCCGAAATAAGATTGATCTCCAGTTCAAAGCCAAGTCGATTTTGGCCAATGCATCGATACTCGAGGATCGATAATTTGCTTTCGGAAGTGGCCGTGGGGCTAACGCGAGTCTTAAAATCTTCCTCGCGCCGGACGAGATGATGCTCAAGCCGTGCGTCCGATTGCTTTGGCCGATTGGCAACAATGGCCCAATACGTTTTTCGGGTCGTATGCTCTCGAAATTGCTCGCTCAAGCGGCTGGCGGATTTGCTGGTTCGAGCGAATGGCATAACACCAGTCACCGGCGCATCGAGTCGGCTTACAACCCCAATGAATACTTTACCCGGCTTGTTGTACTTTTCTTTGAGGTAAGCCGCTGACCAATCGAATAAGCTCTTTTGGCCAGGAAGGGCTCCCTGGACAACCCAGTTGGCTGGCTTGTTGAGAACCAAAAGATGGTTGTCCTCGAACAGAATCTGCATTTGCCACGCCTAATCGTTTGAAAAACAACGGGAGAGCGAAGCTCCTGCCGAGCTGGCGCCGCATTGGTTCGGCGGGAGCCTCACCCTCCCGAGTAATGAATTGGTTGGACAAAGTCGATGTAACTTGTTTACAGTGAGCCCTTAGGCGAGCGGCGATGTGAAAACTACCAATCATAACCCGATACGTAAGTGAGGGACCTGCGAAATTGTCCCTTGCTTACACTTCGGGTTGGTATACTCCACTCTGCCGCTCGCCTTAGGCGCCCACCTTCCAAGTTTCTCCGCTACTAAATAGCTTTTGCAAGTTGCCACGGCCCCGTTGCTGAATCGCTTGATCGATTTGGCCGCGAACAGCCGCTTCGTACGTCTGGTGCTCGACCGCACGGAAAACACCGATCGGTTCTGGAAAATCTGGTCGGCGAAGTCGTGAGAGCATGTACACCAACGTCGAGTTGGCTTGCTCGTCATGGAACAGAAGATCGTCTTCTTTGACTTTGCCTTGGCTTAGATCCACAATCTCCAAATTCAAACCATTGAGACGTATACCCCTGTCCTTGTCCTTGCCATAGATCATCGGCTTACCATGTTGTAACTCGATCGTGGCATCGTCGCGGGTCGCTTTGTCTTGCGCGTAACTAAAGGCCCCGTCGTTGAACACGTTGCAATTTTGATAGACTTCGACGAACGAGGTCCCCTTGTGGGCCGCTGCGCGTTTGAGCGTATACGCCAAGTGTTTCACATTGCTATCGACCGAACGAGCGATAAAACTGGCCTCGGCACCGACTGCAACGCTGATCGGGTTGAGCGGATGGTCGACCACCCCCATCGGCGTACTCTTGGTGATTTGTCCCTCAACACTGGTCGGCGAATACTGTCCTTTGGTTAGGCCGTAGATGCGATTGTTGAACAAAATGATGTTCAAGTCCACGTTGCGTCGCAGCAAATGAATAAAGTGATTGCCGCCGATACTCAAGGCATCGCCGTCACCCGTGATGACCCAAACGCTCAAGTCCGGACGCGTCAACTTGAGACCGGTGGCGATGGTCGGAGCACGACCGTGAATCGAATGTACGCCGTAAGTATTGACGTAGTATGGAAAGCGACTGCTACATCCGATCCCAGATATAAATACGGTTTTTTCAGGTGGCACGCCGATTTCAGGCAGCACCTTTTTCATTTGGGCGAGAATCGAATAGTCGCCGCAACCTGGACACCAACGAATGTCCTGATCGCTCGTGAAGTCTTCGGCTTTGAGTACAGGGAGTACGGTGCTCATGGGTGGTGGAGTGTGGGAGTGTGGGAGTGGTGCGATGTGGTTAGCTGGCTTTGGAATGAGACGAGCTGCGTGTGCTCGCCTTGGTCATTTCGCAGATCTTTTCCTGCAATTCAGAGACCGTGAACGGCTTACCCTTGACCTTGTTAAAGCCGATTGCATCGACCAAATAACGGCTACGGATGAGAGTTCGGAGTTGTCCCATATTGAGTTCAGGAATCAAAACCTGTTTGTAGCGGGAGATGATTTCGCCGAGGTTGCTTGGAAATGGATTGAGGTAGCGGATGTGTGCTAAAGCGACACTACAGCCTTCGGTTTGTGCATTCTGCACAGCCGTTAGGCAAGCACCATAGGTGCCGCCCCAGGACAGGACTAGCAGTTCGCCGCTTTGTGGGCCAACGACTTGTTGAGGTGGAAGCAGTTTCGCCGCGTTTGCGACTTTTTGAGCGCGGATGTTTACCATTTTCTGGTGGTTATCGGGATCGTAGCTGATATTGCCCGTGCCATCTTCTTTTTCGATACCGCCAACGCGATGCATGAGCCCTTCCGTACCGGGAATCGCCCACGGCCTAGCCAACAATTCGTTGCGTTTGTACGGCATGAACGCCCCGTCCGGATTATTGCTTTCTGTTGGATGTGTGACCGTGATGGGAGTCATCTTGGCAACATCTGGAACAGCCCAAGGCTCCGAACCGTTAGCAATGTAACCATCGGACAGCACGATTACAGGCAGCATCAATTGGGTTGCCAACATCCAAGCTTCCTGAACGATTTCATAGCAATCCGCTGGGCTTTGAGCGGCTAGGACAGGTAACGGCGACTCGCCGTTTCGCCCGAACATGACTTGCATCAAGTCGGATTGTTCCGTTTTCGTTGGTAAGCCCGTGCTGGGACCACCGCGTTGAACGTCGATCACAAGCAATGGCAGTTCGAGCATGAGTGCAAGCCCCATCCCCTCCGTCTTGAGCGCTATTCCCGGACCACTCGAGGACGTAACCGCCATCTGACCACCGTAAGATGCACCGATGGCAGCGCACACGGCAGCGATTTCGTCTTCTGCTTGGAAAGTACAAACACCAAAGTTCTTGTACTTGCACAGTTCATGAAGGATGTCGCTAGCAGGCGTAATTGGGTATGAGGCGTAAAAAATCTCTTTGCCGCTGCGATGGGCTGCGGCCATCAGGCCATATGCCAGAGCTTGATTACCAATGATATTTCGGTAGGTACCCGGTACTAATTTTGCGGGTTCGATGTTGTAGCTGTGACCGAGCGCCTCAATTGTTTCACCAAAGGCCCAACCAGCACGCAAGGCTTTTTCGTTGGCTTGGGCAATAGATGATGCGCTATCACCGAACTTGCCGTTGATGTAGCGAAGTGTCGCATCCATGTTACGGCCATACAACCAATAAACCAAACCCATGGCAAAGAAGTTCTTGCATCGATCCGCTTCCTTGACACTTAGCCCTAACTCGGCAACAGCCTGTTTGGTTAGGCGAGTTATAGGGACTTTGATTAACCGATAGTTTTCCATGGCCGGCTCTTCAAGTGGGTTCACTTTGAGTTTGGCCAGTTTGAGATCTTTGTCCTCGAAGCTGTCTTCGTTCACGATCAGCAAACCACCTTTGGGCAGATCGGCGATGTTGGTTACCAGGGCGGCAGGATTCATCGCCACCAATGCGTCGAGCGTATCGCCCGGTGTATGCACTTCATGGGAAGCGAACTGCACTTGAAAACCCGAGACGCCAGCTCGCGTGCCGCGTGGAGCTCGAATTTCGGCAGGGAAATCTGGAAAAGTCGCAATGTCGTTGCCAGCTAGGGCAGAGGTATTGGTTAACTGAGTTCCAAGCAGTTGCATCCCGTCGCCCGAGTCGCCGCATAAGCGAACGGTGATCCCACTGACGGTTTTGACTGCTTTACCGTGCGAAGTCGATTGGGCTTCGGTTGACATCAGATTGTTGGCTCGCTCAAAGGTTTTCAAATCGTCTGCCAAATGCTCGCAGTAGGTTATCTACTGAAACCAAAATGGCAGCAAAACGAACACGCCGTCCGCTTTTCGTAAGCGGCTGTTTACCGGGGTCGTTGTGAATCTGTAACGATGGTATCGAGTTTCCGGGCTCGACTCGTTTAACTATTCTGGCAAAACCTCAGGTGCTTGAGTATGCCAAATAGCCTCTAAACCACCTAGTTTACTAGGTTTTTGTTCAATAATGCACATTTAACGGACGATCAATGCACCGTTAATGTCCATAAGCTTGGTTTCAGTGCGAAGGTTGAGCGGGAGCTTGTCTTCCCTCAACCTTGTTTTGGCGTCCTACCAATAGCTAGAACCCACCGCACTTCGCTCCCGCTTCGCCCGCCGAGGCGGGTGAAGCGGGAGCGAAGTGCGAGAATTGACAGACCGAGCTGCACTCTTAGGACGCCAAAACGTCGTCCGCCGGAGCCAAGCTCCGAGCGGACGAAATACCACTTCGTGGTAATGGAAAGCGGTCTCCTACGGCTTGGGCTAAACGGGCTAAACGGGCTAGACGGGGTTAAACGAGTTAAACCAGCTATTTTCATAATCGACCTAGCTTGAGGGCAGAGCAAAACAAAGATTAACGTTTACAATGCCTGCCCTATGAGCCAAGACAACACCACACCTGTCGATCGCGATTCACTCGCTTCTGAGTACCTCGACCGTCTTCTTTATCCGCCTTACCCTGTTCAAGAAGAAGCACTGCTCACGTGGTTTACTTGTGACCAAGGGTTGCTCGTTTGCGCACCGACCGGTACCGGGAAGACACTGATCGCTGAGGCTGCTATTTACGAGGCCCTTCGAACGGGCAAGCAATGCTACTACACGACTCCCTTGATCGCATTAACCGATCAAAAGCTGACCGAGATCCAGGAAACCGCCATGAGATGGGGCTACCCAGCCGAAAGTATTGGACTGGTTACAGGCAATCGAAAAGTCAATCCGGACGCGCCCGTTCTGGTGGTGGTTGCCGAGATCTTGCTCAATCGACTCATGCAGAATCCAGAATCGTTTGACTCGGTGTCCTCGGTAGTGATGGACGAATTTCATTCGTTTAACGATCCAGAACGAGGGATCGTGTGGGAGCTTAGCCTCGGGATGCTCCCGCGTCATACCCGAATTATGTTGCTCTCCGCTACGATCGGTAACAGTGTCGAGTTCTGCAGTTGGCTCATGCGAGCACACGGTCGGAGTATGGAGTTGGTGCAAAGCACCGAACGCAAAGTTCCCTTGCAATTCGAATGGGTTGACGACGCGTACCTGGATGAGCACCTAGAACGGATCGCAGAGGGGGACGAAGCCAAACGCCGAACGCCAGGTCTGGTCTTTTGTTTCAATCGCGATCAGTGCTGGCAGTTGTCCGAAGTCCTCAAGGGCAAGAAGCTAATCGACAAGGAACGGCAAGCGATCCTTACCAAACGCATTGAAGCATATGATTTTACCCAGGGAGCTGGGCCAAAGCTCAAACAAGTCCTTATCCGAGGAATCGGTGTGCACCACGCAGGCTTGATGCCAAAGTACAGACGGATCGTGGAGCAACTTTTTCAAGAGAAGCTGCTCAGCATTTGCGTCTGCACCGAGACTTTGTCCGCAGGCATCAATCTTCCAGCCCGCAGCGTTATCCTCCCAAGCATGGTCAAGGGTCCCTGGGGAAAGAAGAAGATTATCGAACCGAGTTCGGCTCAGCAGATCTTTGGACGTGCAGGTCGCCCACAGTTTGATTCTCAGGGATTCGTCTACGTTCTGGCTCACGAAGATGACGTTAAGTACTTGCGATGGAAAGCCCAATTCGACTTGATTCCCGAAGATACGAAAGACCCTGGGCTGCTGAGAGCCAGGAAAGCTCTCAAGAAGAAGATGCCCACCAAGCGAACCGGCGAGACGTATTGGACCCGGGAACAGTTCGAAAAGCTTAGGCAAGCGCCAGCCGCAAGACTCGCCAGCAAGGGACTTTTGCCGTGGCGTCTGCTTGCCTTCATGCTTTTGAATTCCTCGGACGTTCAGCCGCTGCGCGATCTGGTCGGTCGACGCCTGCTGCCCAACAACGAGATCCCACAAGCTCAACGCGAACTCAATCAGATGTTGGTTACGCTTTGGTCCGCTGGCTATCTTGAGTTATCTCCCAAACCAACGCCAATGTCGAACAGCATTTCCAAGGACTTGTCAGGTAACGGCAAGAGCAAAGCCGAACCCGATCGAAAACCGTGGATCGCGTTTTCGGCCAAGCTGGATCCGAATGCGGTAGCCGAACCGTCAAGTGAGATTGTCGACGACGAGGAGGACATCGATATGTCGGAAATTCATGCCGTCGACGGTGTCGAAGTGAAATATGAGTTGGACACGTATCGGCCTGAAAAAGCCGAGTCGACCGGGAAATTGGAGCTGCTCACGCAACTGCGAAGTGTGAATCCGATTTTCGGATTGTTCCTGATCGACTTATTGCAACACGCAGACGAGGTGGAACGGATTCAGGCCCTTGAGAGCGTTTTGGAGTTGCCCGCTAATATATCCAAGTTGGTTGCCTGTCCTGGGCCAGATATTCTGCCTTTCGGACCGCTTGCGACGAATGTGTTGCACCCAAAGTTATTGGAACTCGGGCTTGCCGGCTCATCTGAGCTCATGGGGCAATGGGAGAAAAAAGAAGAGCCTGACTTGGAAAAGTTGGCGTCGGAAACGGGTGGCTCGTCGCGCACCTGGAATGATAAATGGGAACCACCACCGCCGCCTGCACTGTCCCTCGCCGAAAAGATGCGACGCTTATTCAATCATGAGATCCCACGAGTGCACGACTTGTACACCCGCGGTGTCTGGGTCGTTGGCGAATTGCTTGAATTCAACTGCGAGTTCAACAAATACATTTTGGCCAAGGGGTTTCAAAAGCAGGAGGGACTGCTGTTTCGTCATGTGCTTCGATTCATTTTGCTCGCCGAAGAAATCAGTCAAATCGCTCCGGAAAGCACGAACGAGGAAACTTGGGAAAAGCCCTGGGACGCACTGATCGAACGGTTGACAGAATGCTGTCGACAAGTCGATTCCGAGAGCACGGACAAGATTCTTCAGGAAGATCGCGAAGCGACGGCTCTGTTGCGTTCGGCGGCCAAGAAATAGTCTACGTTAGCAAGCCCACTGGCAGCTTCCCGATCGAGCGCCAGCGTTACGCTTGGGTGCAACTGGAGTGCGCTAGCAGGGACCGATGCAGTAATGGGGCCTTCAACGCAGTCGCGAATGGCTTTGGCTTTACTGGCTCCAGTAGCCAGCAACAATATCGATTGGCTTTCCAAGATGGTTGCAATGCCCATGGTTAGGGCTGTCAGCGGCACTTCGTCGATGCTGCCAAAGTAGCGAGCATTGTCCTGACGCGTGCGCTGCGTCAAGGATTTCACACGGGTTCGCGATCCCAACGATGAGCCTATTTCGTTGAAGCCGATATGGGCATCTGCACCGATACCGAGGATTTGCAAATCGATTCCGCCCGCCTGCTCGATTTGGTGTTCGAACAGCATGGCGCTCTCGCCTAGATCCACCCCAGAGGTCTCGGGCACGTGCGTCAAAGACAAGTCGATGTCGATATGCTTGAACAGGTTTTCAAGCATGTAGTAATGGTAGCTTTGGGGGCTTTCCGGCTCGACCCCCACGTATTCGTCGAGATTGAACGACTCGACTTTGTCGAAAGAAATTTCACCGCGAGAGTATCGAGCAATCAGCTCACGGTAGAGTCCGAGGGGAGTACCGCCAGTTGCAAGTCCAAGCACAGCCCCCATCGGATCATCCTTGCGACGATTGAGCAGTGCACAAACTTCGTCGGCGGAAAATTGGGTTACCGCTTCGGGAGACTCAAGAATGACAACTCGCAACGCTTATGATCCTTAGGGGGGAGTGTTCAGGTTGAGCGGGAGCTTGTCTCCCCTCAACCTTGTTTTGGCGTCCTATCCTGTAGGCTACCTGCCGCACCCCCCGGCTGCCTCTACCGCCTTGCGGTCGAGGCAGCAGGGGAGTGCTCGAATTTATGGGCTGAACCACATTAGGACGCCAAAACGGCGTCCGTCGGAGGCAAGCTCCGAGCGGACAAAAAATGCTTCGCATCTATTGACCTTCGGGCAAGTAGCATCCTGAATTCACCTAAACCTACTTGTTCTTCAGTCCGTCGAGCATCTTCACAAAACCTTCTCGCATACCTCCCACGATATCCTTGGGTCCGGTTGCCTTAATAAAGATCATGGAACCGTCTTTCAACTCGAGGATCGCTCCCAACATTTTGTAGTTTTCTCGTTTTTTGGACGGTGCGCCCCCCATGGATTCATTGAACGTGCCTGCGATTTCAACGATATGAACTTTCGTTTGGTCGACATCCTTCTTTTCCACCTTAGCGTCTTCTTTTTTTGCGCCGTCAAACTGGCCGACCCAGCGATCTATATTTCCTTCGATGCCGCCGCTAGCTTGCATGATTGTGATGCGTGCGAAGCTATCGCCTTCCCCCTTGACATTGAATTCGTGCTCCAACATTTGGCCTTTGGGAACCGTTTTCCACTTTTCCGGTTTTGCAACCACCACCTTTCCTTTGCCCAACTCCAACATTTCAACTTTGGCGGGTGCCTCTTTTTTTTCCGTTTTGTCTTGGCCAATTGCCGCCGGGGTGAGAATACAAAGAGTCGCAATAGCCAATAAATTTCGCCAATTCATCGATCGTTCTCCGTTGAGTGGGTTTCTGTTTCTGTGTTGCCCTGAACCAAGAAAGTAAGGCGGAATCGCAGTTTCAACAGTGAAAACCGTCGATGCCTCGGTTTCTGAAGCGTTCAGCTTAGTTACACTATACGATTGCAATCGAATTGACCAGTATCGATCAATCACTTCAGGAACGTATTTCGAGTTCAGTATGCTTACCGATTACCGCTCACAGACGATCGACGCTGCACTGCTCGATGATTTGTCTCATCTCGTTCGCTTAGCGATTCGGGAGGACCTAGATCGCTCTGCCGACATAACGACATTGGCAATTGTTCCGCAGGGCATTCAAGGGTCGGCTGTCATTTTGCCGCGTGTTTCTGGGGTCGCGGCCGGCGTCGATTTGATCGAAGCCATTTTGCAGGAGTTGGATAGTCCGATCACGTGGAATCAGCATCTCGGCGACGGGGAGCGATTTCTTCCCAAGCAACCGATCGCTACGCTTACTGGCGAAACGCGAGATTTGTTGACCTGCGAACGGACCATCTTGAATTTTCTCGGCCGGCTTTGTGGGATTGCCACGCTCACCAGTCAATACGTTGCCAAGCTGGATGGGACCAAGGCCCGGGTTTACGACACTCGAAAGACGACGCCGGGTTGGCGACGGCTTGAAAAATATGCGGTTCGATGTGGTGGTGGTCGCAACCATCGCTTAGGCTTGTTCGACGGAATTTTGATCAAAGACAACCACCTGGCCTGCCGTGCCTCAAAAGATGGGAAATTGCTTGATCCGGGAACGGCTGTTCAAATTGCCAAGACCTTTGTTGCGAGCGGAGCTTACCGATTCGATCAACCGCCAATGATCGAAATCGAAATCGATCGAGTCGGTCAATTGGGGGCTGCGCTGCGCGCCCTGCCGGACATCGTTTTGCTCGATAACATGAATTGCGACTTGCTAAAGGAATGCGTTGCCCTTCGCGATCGCATCGCGCCCTCCGTCGAACTGGAAGCTTCCGGAGGAGTGAATCTGCAGACTATTGGCGATATTGCACGTACTGGTGTCGATCGAATCAGTGTGGGAGCCCTCACGCATTCGGCAATCAATCTTGACCTGGGGCTCGATTGGATATTGAACAATGAGTAAACACAGCTTTGATGCTAAAAAATTTCGAGTGAAAGAGGGTGACTCAGTCAAACTCAGCAAGATTTCAACCAAAGCGGGGGCCGACCTGCCCAAAAAGGCGGATGGGATCGAATCGTTGATGGACGACAATGCAGCGCTTCAAGAGGCTCAGAATCGTTTGTTCGCAAGTTCTCAACGTTCCTTGCTTATCATCTTGCAAGGCATGGACGCTTCTGGCAAAGACGGTACGGTTCGGCATGTAATCAGCGGCGTCAATCCACAGGGCTGCCGAATTTACAGCTTCCGAGCACCGAATACTGAAGAGGTACAGCATCATTTCCTTTGGCGACCCATGCGATTCTTGCCAGCCCGTGGCATGATCTCGATATTCAATCGATCGTATTACGAGGAGGTAATCGTAGTTCGAGTGCATCCCGAGTTCCTCGAACCGCAGAATTTGCCCCCGGTCAAGAAGCCGATGGATCTTTGGAAGCAACGCTTCGAGGAAATTCGCGTCTTTGAACAGACACTGGTCAATAGTGGAACAAGCGTGCTTAAGTTTTACTTGCACGTTTCAAGAGACGAGCAAAAGGCACGTTTACTGGAACGGCTCACCCAACCGGACAAGCGGTGGAAGTTCAACGAACGTGATCTCGAGGAACGCAAGCTGTGGAACAAATACGAAGAAGCGGCCGAAGACGTATTGTCAGCCACCAGCAGCAAATCGACCCCTTGGTACGTCATTCCGTCCGATGACAAATGGTACGCGCGGGCGGCTGTCGCAGATATTATCGCCAAACATCTCGATTCCCTCGATTTGGCGTATCCGAGTGTTTCGCCTGAAGACGAGGCAAAGTTCGAAGAATTTGCAAAACAGCTCAGGGAGCAAGCCCTGTAAAATTCGAATTGCGGTTTGTCCTACAAAAAGGCAAGAAACCGGTTAAACTTGGATAGTGATAGGCACATGTGCTTAGGCGAGCGGCAGAGTGGAGTATCCCAACCCGAAGCGTAAGCGAGGGACCATTTCGCAGGTCCCTCACTTACGTATCGGGTTATGATTGGTAGTTTTCACATCGCCGCTCGCCTTATGGTGTTGTAAGGCGAGTTAAGAAATTTTTGGACCGAAGAAAATGCAAAACCAACGGATGGGTTCGTCAGTTCCATGGCTGACGCTGATGGCCTTCACAATCTTAATGTCTGTGCCGGGATTTGAGCTTTCCATGGCGAACGCCCAGCGCCCAAGGCAACCGACCCCACGGATCAATTCGGAGGTCGTATTGATGTCTGCGCCAAGGGAAGTGCTCGTCTTGTTAGACGAGGCGGAGCAAAACATCCAAAAGGAACAATGGAGTGAGGCAACCTTTGCGTTGGGGATTTTGTTAGGTCTCGAGGATGTACGGCAATCGGATTTGACTGGTGTCGACTTTTTTCTGGAAGGCGATGAAGTGCCTGAACTTGCTCAAAGGCCTGCCGATACGAAAGCCATAAATCGATCCAAGGGGTCCGTGTTTCAACGGGTTTACGAGCTCATCGAATCGCTTCCCACGGAAGCTACCAAGATTGTTGACTTGCGGTATGGAGCACCGGCAAGCCAGATGATCGAAAAGGCGATCGCGGAATCGGATTGGGAAAAGATTGCAGAGGTTGCGGCCAAGTATGGGTTTACAACATCTGGCCAAGATGCATCGGTGATCTTAGGGGAGTATTGGTTGCGAAAGGGTGATGCGAGGCGAGCTGCTGGGCTGTTCTCTCGAGTCTATCGGCAAAAGAGTGCATCGGAACGCTTAGGTCCCGAATTAGGGATCCTTACTGCGTCCGCCTATCAGTCGGCTGGGATGCAAGCCGAGGCGTTGAGTATGATCGAGTCCACGCGAACACAGTTCAACAAAGTCGAAATGAACTGGAAGGGTACCAAGATCAGTTGGGATGGTCGGTCGATACTCTCCAAAAACGTTCTCGACAAGATGGAATTGACCGGCCATCAAGTTGTTCGCCGCGTTGTTAAGCAACCGTACTATTTCAATGGAAACGCAAATCGAAACGCGGATACCAAGGCGGGAATTCCATTGCCGTTTCTTTTCTGGCATGCGGAATTGCATGAATCCAAACAGCACAAGGAGAATTTGGAACTTACTCTCAGAGAAAAGCTTGCCGACGGAAAGTCGAGTTTCATTCCATCACGGTACCCGATCAGTGTTGGGCAATGGATCATTGCATCCACCTATGACCAGCGCATCGTAGCGATTGATACGCTCACAGGACGCTTGGGATGGGAGTGCCCGTACAGCGGGATGCCAATGGGTTTTGCAATGGATCGGTATCTCAATCGCGATAGTCATTCCTTCCGTTTGCCAGCCCCTGACTACCTGACGAAACGAGTTTGGGGTGAATCGCTTTTGGGAGCAATTTCAAGTGACGGCGAGCGAATCTATAACATTAGCGAGCTTCCTGCGATCAGTGTCTCTGAAAGTTTTGCGTTAGGACCGAACGCCAGGGTGGCGAAACCCCAGGGGATCCGCAACTACAATGTGATGCAGTGCTGGAGCGTACGTGAGGAAGGGAAGGCAAAGTGGGAAATTGGTGGACAGAAAAGCCCGACCGAACCTAGGTTAGCCGGAACACTCTTTCTGGGCTCGCCACTGCCTCACGAAAACGAACTACTTGTTCTGGGAGAACTGAACAGTGATCTGTATTTGTTTGCACTAGCGCCGGAAACCGGCAAGCTTTTGTGGCGCCAACCGATCACGACCAACTACAGCACGATATCAAGCGATTTAATGCGAAGAAGCACAGGCGCAATGCCGGCGGCGGATGGAACTATCATTGTTTGCCCAACGCTTTCGGGATACTTGGTGGCTTATGACAAAGCCAATCGGTCCATGCGTTGGGCTTTCAAATATCCGATCAGGCCAGATCTCGCCAATTCCAATCAAGCGGGCGCATTCGGTCAAATCGACTTAGCGGATTTTTCACCGTTGACGCCTCGGTCTGCGGATACATCGGTGGTGATTAGCGATGGCGTGGTGATTTTTGCTCCATCGGACGGTAGCGACGCTTATGGAATCAAGATTGAAGACGGAAGCGTGCTTTGGAAGCTTAGCGATTCCAAGATCGATCAAATTCGTTACGTGGCTGGCGCATGGAACGACATGGCGGTGATTGTTTGCCAGTCTTGTTTGGTGGCAGTGGATCTCAAGAGTGGCGTAAGCAAATGGCCTAAGATCGAATTTCCCGACGCACAACAAGTGATCGGGCGAGGGGTTCGAAAAGAGGGTACTTATTTGGTGCCGACTTCCGGCCAAACGATTTTGCAGATTGATCTCGCCAAAGGCGAGATTGCGGATTCCGTTCGCGTTGAGCAACCGTTAGGTAATCTGATTTCCGTTGGCGACCGACTCATCTGCGCGACTCCCTTTGAGTTGGATTGCTACTCGGTCCGCGAGGCTTTTCAAACGCAGTTAAAAGAAGAATTGCAGCGCAACTCAGTTTCGACGAGCGGGCTTGCGCAGCAGAGCGAATTGGCACTCGCAAATGGCGATTTCGATGCAGCCCTAAATTTTCTGGATCAAGCTCGGAAAATGGATCCCAACAATTCGGAGGTCGTACTGCTCATCAACAAGGCTGGCATGGCGGCTTTGACGGCGGATTTTGACAAGTATGTGGATCGGGTCGATCTATTCAAGAATCTAGCGATGGATCAGGACAAGGTGCCGTACCTGCGCTTAATGGTCAAGGGGCTTCAAAAACAGGGTCGCTACAATGACACCTTAGCCACACTCATGAAATTGTCCAAGCTGCGGACCTCACAACGACAAGAGCAGATGTCTGGGTCTGCAAGCATCGCCATCACTCCCCAATGGTCGGTTCAAGAAGATCGATGGATCGCGACTCAGATTCGTATGGCGATCGAGAAACTGACGCCAGCAGAAATGAGGGACTTGGAAACGCTTGTCGACTCGGAATTAGAATCAATGTCGAAACTACCCGCCCACGTTCGTCGAGTTAAACTCGGGCACTTCGAATCCATTCGTGCGACTGAACCGATGAGGCTTGAATCCGCCAAAGCGCTTGTGTCACAACGAGATTTTTTGCAAGCGGAGCGGTTGCTCATGTCGGACAGTTTACTAAACGCTTTGGATCCGAAGTCCCCCGAATCGGTCAGAAGACGAGATATTTTGGCTAGCATTTACGTTCGCTTAAAACGATTGGATCAAGCAGCACGTGCATTAAATGGCGATACACAACGATTGGAAGAACTCATTCAAGAGTTTGTGGGCGTTTCCAATGATGGTCTAAAACTGCCATCGGTTTCGACTCCAATCAAGAGCAAACTGTCCAAGCCAATGAGCGAATGGCCAACGGGCAAAGTCCAAGTCTCAACAAGTCCGATCGACGCATTGCCGTTAAACAGAGCGGGTCAACTGGATTCGGCAACGGCCTGTCGATGGAAAACAAGGATCGGAGATGCATTGACCGGCTGGGAAATCAGTTCAGGATCGGTGACCTTTGCTTTCTCGAACCCTTCCACTGGCGAACGATTCCACGTATACGCCGACGCTGGAAATCAAGATAGATTCAGCGTCCCCACGGCTTATTCAGTAGACAGCATCGTCCTCCTCGAGATCAATCGACAGATCATTGCAGTCGACACGCTTACGACCAATGCGCGTGACCAGGATGAAGAGCTCTGGCGAAAACAGTTCGAGGTGGAGAATTTGGACAAGGTTGGAGACCGAGGCAGAGCATTGCAGGACCCAAAAAATTGGGGACTGCCGATGTCCAAAGGTTCCTTTCGAGTCGCGTCTGTTTCGCGAAGCGGCATCGTTGTGCTGGTGGAAGATGAATTGTCCTGTTTGGATCTGATTACCGGTGCGAAGCTATGGAGCCGCACAGGGTTCAAGGGAGGTAGTTTTGCATCCGAACAAGGCAGACTATTCGTTCATCATCCCAAAAACCGAGCGATCGAGACGCTCGACCTGCAGGACGGATCCACCCTCAGAGAAATTCCATTGGAAGGAGACGGATGGTCCACTATCGCTTCGATTGGGCGTTATTGGTTGATGACCCTCGATGCTCAAAAACAGTATGCGATCAAGCTAGTGGATTCGATGGATGGTCGAACCGTGTTCAAGAAGGATATTTCCATCGGGACAAGGATCGCTCTGGACGGTGAAACAGGTGTCCTCATCTTGGAAATGTCGGGCGAGCTGACCTATTGGAATTTGACGGACGAAAAGGAATTCGTCCGCCAGGTTGAGAACGACTTAAAATTCAGTCAGATATCGGTGCAGCGATTTGGAGACACCATGTTGACGATGCTGTATAGCCCGGCCATGGAGTTGGACCGGTTCAAGGTAGAACCCGTGGTGAGCGATCCAGGTTTCGTTCCGGTCGCAGGACGGCTAATGGCACTTTCGGCAAAGGATGCAAGCAGTGTGTGGGAACAAAGTTCTGTAGTCCGACAATTCTATTTCCCGATTTCCCAGAATAGGAATTCGCCGGTAGCGGTCTTTGTTCGATTGCTCAAGCTGCCAAAAGTGGGCAACATGACCGTCGACTTCATGTCCATTGCTCTTGTTGATATTCGAAACGGAAAGGTTTTGTATAGTCGAGACGATTTGCCTGCCGTACGCGGTCTGGGATTCGCACAGGAGGTTCTTTCCGACCAAAACACCATCGCAATCGACTATCTGGGGACTCGCGTGGAATTAAACTGGACGAAGGAAGAGTCCAAGGAAGATTCTGTTTTCGACTTTGGAAATTTGGAGTATTCGGAATTCAAGAAACGAATCGAAGCAAAAATGAAGAGCTCCCAGTCTCCAGACGCGTCCCCCGCCAAGTTCGAGTCTTCATCTGATAAATGAGAATTAGCTCGCTTCCACGCTACTATCGCAACCTCCGACGATGGCAAGAGATCATTGTGGTATTGCGCCGATATGGGTTGGCCGATTGGCTGAGCCATCTTCGCGTGGATTTCATTCGGGACTGGCTCAAGGACGATCAAGGGATTCCACTCGCGAGTTACTCCAGAGAAGCCCGCGTTCGGATGGCGCTCACCGAACTAGGTCCAACTTTTATTAAACTGGGGCAAGTACTGTCGTTGCGTCCCGATCTGGTTGGCTCCGAACAAGCGGCCGAATTGCAACAGTTGCAGACTCAAGTTCCGGCCGACCCATTCGACCAAATCAAAGAGGTCATTGAATCGGAACTGAAACAACCTATCAGCGAGTCGTTTTCGGAATTCTCGGAAACGTCCATTGCCTCCGCGTCGATCGGGCAAGTTCACGCGGCGAAGTTGATCGACGGCACGCCCGTGGTTGTCAAAGTACAGCATGTCAACATTCAGGCAAAAGTGCACGAAGACTTAGAAGTCCTTCGTGGCTTGGCGATGCTTGCGGAGCGAATTCCGGAACTGGCCGTTTGGCAACCCAGAGGCATCGTCGAACAGCTTTCCCGATCCATCAAGCGTGAGCTGAGTTTTTCTCGCGAACTGTCCAATCTGCTCATGTTTCAAGCGGCACTAAAGGACTGCAAGGGAGTCGTCGTTCCGCACGCTCACCCGAAACTCTCCTCCGCAAGAGTCTTAACGATGGAGAGGGTCGAGGGGCAATCGATCCATTGCCTCAGTACTCCAGACGCCCTACCGGGCATCGATCGAACTGAAATTGCAAAACGCGTTTCGGAAGTCTATGTCCAATCGATCTTTCTGAAAGGGCACTATCACGCTGATCCCCATCCAGGAAACATTCTCATCCAAGAGGATGGGACGATTGCGCTCCTCGATTTTGGAATGGTGGGGCGAATCGATGATTCCCTGCGTGGAACCATTGAGGAGATGCTGTGGGCTGTATTCCAACAGGATTCCGCCCTTCTTACTTCGTTGATAAAACGCGCAGGGAAAATTCCTGCATCGATCGACGAAGCCCAACTGGCCAACGATGTGGCCGACCTGATCGCCACCTACGGATCACAGCCGTTGGACTCCCTGGACCTCAGCGGGGCGCTCAATGATACGACTGATATCTTACATCGACACCGAATCACGCTTCCGAGTCAAATGGGTATCTTGATCAAGACCTTGGTCACCTTGGAAGGGACACTTCGTTTGACTGGCTCTAGCTTTAGCATTATCGAAGCGATTCAACCGGTGATGGGCAAGTTGCGTTGGAGCCGTTTATCACCACGTCGCCAAATGCGGCGTCTTCGACGCATGTACGTTGAACTGGAGGGATTGGTGGAGAGATTGCCGTCCCAGATTAGTTCGCTAGTGGAGTTGGTCCAAGAGGGAAAGCTCGATGTCCAGTTATCACATCGAGGGCTTAGTCCATCCATCAATCGATTGGTGCTGGGGCTTTTAACCAGTAGTCTGCTCTTGGGCTCTTCGATTTTGATGGCGGCGAAAGTACCACCGCTTCTGTTCATGGGTGGCGGCCCACTCGGCTTGCAAGACCTGTCACTGATGGGGTTAGTAGGCTTTCTAATCAGTTCGTTGGTCGCATTTCGAATTCTGCTTGCGATCAACAAATCCGGACATCTCGACCCGACCGCCGACGAGAACGACGCGGCACTGTGATGCCGGACAAAGAACGCGAAGGCGGGCTTTACCGTAATGACCGGTGGAGGACCTGAGATCATGGAAGCAGCCAACCGAGGAGCAAAGGACGTTAACTGCACTTGAAGCAGGTGGAACAGGGCAGGTGGAACAGGGAGGTGGAACTGGGGACACAGCACATTTAGGTTGTAACCCACCTCCTAGTTATGTAATAATAAGTACCCTTGAATGGTTGGGTCTGCGACTTACTGCATTGTTTGATTCAAAAGTGCTGTGTCCCCGTTTTTTTACCCCGTTTTTATCTGCCCGTTTTTATTCGTAGATCTTATTTCGCGTAGTGGATCTTGTTAAAGATCAGGCAGGATTCGGATCTTTAACAAGATCCACTACGGCTACGGCCAACCCTTGTTCTTTGTTGTAACAAAGCACTAGTTCGTGCCGCAAACTGCAACGGTGAGGCTCTTGCCGAACCAATTTCTTCATTCGCCAAGGCTCAGGCAAGCCGCTCCAATGCAATCCAAGTACGCGCGAACCGTATTGCCATATCCCATCTCAAGCGCATCAGAGATCAACGCGTGCCCAATGGAAACCTCGGCCACACCCGGCACCGCCGTCAGAAAGGGTGTTAAATTCTCTTGATTCAAATCGTGACCGGCATTGATCCCCAACCCCGAGTCGATAGCCGCTTTGGCGGTGGCCACAAATCTCGAAAGCGTCGCAGCTCGAGCAGACGTATCAAACGCACTTGCCCAGGTTTCGGTGTACAGCTCGATCCGCTCGGCGCCAATTTTTTTGGCCATTAACATCTGCTCCGGAATCGGATCCATAAACAGACTCACCCGAACTCCAAGCTCGCGACATTCTCGAATCAATGGTTCCAACCTAGCTGCATCCTCAACCAAATTCCATCCATGGTCCGAGGTTGCCTGAGATTGGCTGTCTGGCACAAACGTCGCTTGACATGGGCGGACAAGCCGAAGCAATTCCATCAAGTTGTGAAACGGATTCCCCTCGATATTGTATTCGGCCTCAGGCCAGTCCGTGAGCAATTCTGCGATTTCAAACACATCGTGACGGCGTATGTGCCGTTCGTCGGGCCTAGGATGAACGGTGATCCCGTTCGCCCCTGCCGACAAGCAAAGTTTCGATGCTCGAATGACACTCGGAATACCTAAATGCCGAGTGTTTCGTAGCAATGCGACCTTGTTGACGTTTACAGACAGTTGCGTTCGATGCATTGAATTCATGGGATAGACCGACGGCGGCTGATTAAGTAGGAAGCGATTGCTTAGTGCAATTAAACTTGATAGTACTCACGATACCATTCGACAAATCGTTGGATACCGAATTCAATGGGGGTGGATGGACAAAACCCAACTGCGTCCTTCAAGGAATCAACGTCAGCAAAGGTATCGAGCACGTCACCGAGTTGGATGGGCAACATGTTCTTCTTGGCTTTGACCCCGATGGCTTCTTCCAACACTTCGATGAACCGAGTTAGTTCCGTCGGCTGCTGATTTCCGACATTGTGAATTCGAAAAGGGGCCGAGCTCGTACTGGGATCGGGCTTGTCGGTATTCCAAGCTGGATTGGCAACTGGAATTTTATCCAGCACCAGCCAGACGGTATTCGCGATGTCGTCGATGAAAGTAAAATCTCTCTTCATCTTCCCCTCGTTGTAAACGTCAATGGTCTCCCCCTCCAGAATGGCTTTGGTGAATTTGAAGAGTGCCATATCTGGTCGACCCCACGGACCATAAGCCGTAAAGAACCTCAAACCCGTAGTGGGAAGTCCGTACAAGTGCGAATACGAATGAGCCATCAATTCCGTGGCCTTTTTGGTTGCGGCATACAAACTGAGTGGATGATCGACTGGATCCTGTACTGAAAATGGCTGGGAAGTATTGCTCCCATAAACACTAGAACTGCTCGCATACACGAGATGTGAGACGCCCGTTCGGCGGCAACCCTCTAGGATGGTCAGTGTACCCATGACATTGGAGTCGACGTAAACGAATGGGTTCTCCACCGAATATCGGACTCCCGCCTGTGCTCCCAGATGAATGACCTTATTGAATTCTCGCGCTTCAAATAGATCAGCGACAGCTACGCGATCCTTCAAGTCCAACTGTACGAATTCGAAATTAGGAAACTCTCTGAGCCGGTTCAGTCTCGCATGTTTTAGACTAACGTCATAATACTCATTGAGATTGTCCAGTCCCACGACTGGCAAACCAGCCTGAAGGCAGTATCGCGCTACGTGAAAGCCAATGAATCCCGCGGCACCAGTCACCAACAAAGTTTGCATAAATTCAGTCGAAAAGTCTAAATGGATGTCGAGTTTGGGAGTGCTAGTTTCGGCAACTCAATGCCCTTCAATAGCCTATTGCTTTGGCCTTCGATTGTTTTCCCATGACGCAGACAAACACGAAGCCATTGATTGAGACTTCGCGGGTCACTGATTACGCCGTCAAAGGACAATTCTGTGCACCACAATAGATCCTGTTTGCCATGCAATGACCAGTGCCACAAAAGCCGAATCTGATCCTTGGTTCGATGGTGTATTGCGTTTAACACCGCATCCCGGTCGCGATCCGCCATGACTCTCTTCGAAAGCCCGTCACAATCAACGATGAGCACCCCAGGCCGGCACATTGTTTCCAACAACATCGGATCACTGGAGTCACGTAGACTGGCCAAGTGCCAGACAAGCTCTCGCTTTCTATCCAAAGGGCTTTGGACGGTCGAAGCCATCTGCTCCGCCCAACGTCTGAGATGGGCTCGATGCATGGGCCTCAAATCCAAAAGACTCCAATCTTGAACCAGTTGCGTTGCAAGTGTTTTTTTCATGCCGCGCGAGGCAATGTAGACACGAGGACGACCGAACCCGCTGCAATGCCAAGCTCCGCGAATGGGCAGGCAAACGGAACGAGAACCGTCTGGCCACGCTCGAGTAGGAATTCGTTCGAACTTGTTTTCAAGACTGCACTGCCTTTAGGCACAGTGATGACGGCAAGCTGCTGGCTTTCCAGCGGAAAGGTGCCTGGGCTTGCGTACTCGTGCAGCGTGAACTTATCGCAATCTACCAACGTTGCCGCTGCCGATGCCGCGTTCTGTGGTCTCGGCACAAACTCGACTGGCCCTCGTTCGAAATCGATTACTTCCAACGCCTGTTCAATGTGCAACTGACGTGGTTGCCCGTCTTTGTCGACGCGATCCCAATCGAAGAGCCGAAACGTGCAGTCGCTCGCCTGCTGAATCTCAGCCACCATTAACCCGGCACCCAACGCATGAACGGTACCCGCTGGGATGAAGATACAATCGCCCGCTTTGGGCGAAAGCACGTGCAAACAGTTCTCAGTCTCACCGTTTTCGATCGCGGCCAGCAAGATTTGCCGGTCCACTCCAGACTTCAAACCCGCAAACAGTTTCGCTTCCGGCTCCGCATCGATAACGTACCATGCTTCCGTTTTTCCACGGTCTGGTTGCGTCATTTTGGCACCGTACACGTCATCCGGATGGACCTGTACACTGAGTACTCTTTGGCAGTCCAGGTACTTCAGTAACAGCGGAAAGCGTTCGTTAGGAGCGTCACGACCGATAACTTCGTTAGGAAAAGATTCAATTAATTGCCTTAAAGTCCAGCCAGCGAAATCTCCATCGGCCACGATGGACTCACCCTCGCGATGATCCACAATCTCCCAACTTTCCGCCCAAATGCCACTTCCAGGTGGTTTTTTGCCCAGTTGAGAGGCAAGTCGATCGCCACCCCAGATGTACGAACGAAAAATCGGCTCAAAACGAATCGGCTGATCTGGTAAAAACATGGATTGCCAAATGGACAGGGAAGAACAAACTGGGTGGACACGAATGGGCGCGCCCAAAAGTCATTTTACTCGCCCCACACAAACTACGCACGACGGCATCAAAAATCATGCCGTACCACTATACCGGAGACTGGATTGATGGCGAAAAGCGTCCTTGCACTGAAAAAGGCCGACGACCTATTTGAGAAAAGCTCAATGAGCTTTGGAGACCATCTCGAAGAGCTCCGCCGTGCCCTTTTCAAAGCGTCCATCTGGTTGGCCGTAGGTCTGGTAATCGGCTTGCCCATGGCTACCACTGTGGTGAACTACATGCAAGTTCCACTAAAAATCTCTCTCGATAGGTACTACGATAAAAAAAGCAAGGCGGAAATGAAGAAGGCTGTTGGCACGGACGTTTCGGCAGACCTATCCAAATGGCTTACCGAAAATAAAAAAGTAAGCCAAATCGTTTATCGAGACATGCGAAGATTGAAGGCCGCCATGACCGACGAGCTTTCGGAAACGGATCGAAAACAAGCGGATACCTTTGGATTGCCAGTTGTCGAAGATCTGGTTGCGTTTCGGGAGTTCGTCGGAGTTGACACAGGAACCGAATCGCTCGGACTTCAAGAGCCCTTTTTGATCTGGTTCAAAGCAGGTTTGGTCATTGCATTCCTAGTGGCTAGCCCAGGGATCTTTTTTCATGTTTGGCAATTCATATCCGCCGGACTGTACCCGCACGAACGTCGTTACGTTTACTTTTTTCTGCCGACGAGCCTGCTGCTATTTTGGGCCGGTGCCGCCCTCGCCTTCTATGTGATCTTCAATATGGTCATCGACTTCCTTCTTGATTTCAACGCCAGCATGGGGATCGGAGCCTCTCCACGGCTTACCGATTACATGTCTTTTGCGCTCATGCTCCCCTTAGGCTTCGGCATCTCGTTTCAGCTACCATTGGTAATGCTCGTGCTCGAACGACTCGGCATCCTGTCGGTCAAGCTCTATGTGTCCCAATGGCGAATGGCGATCCTCATTATCGCTTTCCTGTCGATGATCCTGACCCCGAACGACGTTGGGAGCATGCTCGGTATGGCGGTACCGCTGATCGGACTCTACTTTGTCGGCATCGCCATGTGCAAATACCTGCCCAGAAGTGATATGCTACGTGGGCAAGCAGTCGATCCAAGTTGAGACGGCAACACTGCCCGTCAACGCACGGACTGGGAGGGTGAGGCTCCTGCCGAACCATGGCGACGCTAGCCCGGATTATTCACCGGAGAATTAACGCTTAGCCGACAGGCATTAGCCCCCGTTATGGCGGAGCGGACAACCGTGGCTAGCGCCAAACGGCTGATGAATAATCCGAGCTTGCTCGCCAGGAACCTCGCTCTCCCGTTGGTATGCGACGATGCGATCAACCATTTGAAAGAACCCAATCGATGACGATCCCTACGACGCGCCGACAATTCACTCAGTCGCTGGCCGCAATATCCCTCTACGGTTTGACGCAGAATCGACCGACCTGTTTCGGGCAAGAAAAACTCGATGATGCATCGTCCAAGCCCAAGCAACGCACGGCCTTGGGCGCCAACGTAGCTGCAACCGTGCATCCTATGGCTTCCCAAGCTGCCCTGACCATCTACCAAAACGGTGGCAATGCAGTCGATGCCGCCATCGCGGCCGCTCTCTGTCTTGGAGTCGTCGATGGTCACAATTCAGGTATCGGCGGTGGTTGCTTGATGCTGATTCGAACTCAGGCTGGCACGCACCATGCTATCGATGGACGAGAAACCGCGCCTTCCGCGGCTTCCGCGACCATGTATGTCCGCAATGGCAATCCAGTCGCGGAGTTGAGCCAGACCGGTTCGCTGGCATGCGCTGTGCCGAGCCAAATCGCTGCCTTAAAACTTGCGCACGACAAACTCGGAATCTTGAAATGGGCGACTCTTTTTGAACCTGCCATCCAAGCAGCCCAAGCCGGCTATGCAATTGGTCCGGCAACCCACAATGCAATCTCCTCCGAACGGGAAAACCTTGCCAAGTACGAAGCAAGCCGAGCGGTACTACTCAAACCAGATGGAAGTGTTCCTAGGGTCGGAGAAATCCTGCGGCAACCGGACCTCGCCGCAACACTTCGTCAAATTGCAATGTATGGTCCCGCCTGGTTCTACACCGGTGATTTCGCCAAAGTCGCCACCGAGTACCTTGAGAAACAAGCCGGAATACTAACCCTGGCCGACTTCGCAAACCACAGAGCGATCGAACGAACCTGCATTAAGACCAACTACCGAAACCATCAAGTCATCGGCTTTCCGACCCCCAGCTCCGGCGGTATCCACATCGCTCAAATGCTGAACATGCTCGCTAAGTTCGACGTTGCCAAGATCTATGCCAGGTCCAAAGGGGAGTTTTTTCATCTCCTTGCGGAATGCATGAAGCGAGCATTCGCGGATCGAGCTCATTGGCTTGGCGATGGCGATTTCGTGGACGTCCCAAAATTTCTAGTCGATCCAGCCTACGCCGATTCCCTTGCCTCCCAAATCCAGTTGGACAAAGCTTCTTCTGCAATCGTTCATGGCAATGCCATTGCCGACGATAACAAGAAGCACACGACGCATCTAGCAACCGCAGACGCCCTAGGCAATTGGGTCGCCCTGACCTCGACCGTGAATACCACCTGGGGATGCAAAGTCATGATCCCCGGCACCGGTGTTATGCTCAACAATCAAATGGATGATTTCAGTATCTCCCCCGGCGTTCCAAATGCCTTTGGTTTAATCGGCTCAGAAGCGAACGCCATTGCACCCAACAAGCGTCCTCTCTCTAGCATGAGCCCGACGATCGTGCTTGAGAAAGACGGAACTCCGTTTCTGACTTGTGGCGCCGCCGGGGGTCCCAAGATCATTAACGCGACGCTTCAAAACATCGTCCGATGCATCGACCTAAACGAATCTATTGACCAAGCGATCGCCTCAGCCAGAATCCACCATCAATGGCGTCCAGACGTTGTTTATCATGAACCGAACCTAGGCGGATTGCGGCTAGCCTTAACGGACGGTCGCGACGCCAGCAGCGACGCGAGCAAACACCTGGAAAAACTCGGACATCCGCTCAAAGTCTCAAGTTCCCTCGCAATCGCGCAAGGGATCCAAAAAACCGACCGCGGATTGCTCGCAGCCTCCGACCCCAGAATCGATGGCAAAGCCATCGCCTTTTGAGGCGAGCGGCATATTTAAATTTACCTGCCTAGTCTTCATTTGGGAGAGCGAGGCTCCTGCCGAGCTTGGCTTTGGCTCGGCAGGAGCCTCGCCCTCCCGGTAAAAGCATATCCATCGCTCGCCTAAATAGGAGTCAATCAAACGTAGATGCCTGTCGTCTATTTCAAACGCCACAAAATGCAGATCGATCTTTTGAAGTTCGATCGCCCTCACATCCCAAGCGAAAGCATCTTTCGTTTCGTACCTTGGTCAGAAAAGGTATTGGGACAACATGCCTTGGCAAAATGGGATAGCTTCCGATTGGAAATCGATGCGAATGTCTTCCCTTGCCTGGGAGATCGCGACGGTTGCCGGCAACTCATGCGAGACATTTCGTTGCGAGCCAACTTTGTCCCGGAAGCTACTTGGCTTGCCATCGCTGAGCCTGAGGGGAAACCGGAAGTCCCGGTCGGCACCATCCAAGGCCTAAGACTAGACGCGATCGAAGGGGCCATTCAAAACGTAGGGGTCGTTCCTCAATGTCGAGGCATGGGCCTTGGACGTGAACTTCTTCAGCTCGCGCTGCAAGGCTTTCGAGAGACTGGCTGTGCCAAGGTCAACTTAGAAGTCACAATTCATAACACCGGTGCGATACGCCTCTACGAATCAATTGGATTTCGCTATGTCGAAACGGTATTCAAGGTAGGGAATGTGCCGGTCAATACCTGAACATCATGATTGAATTAAAGCAGAGCCAAATTTGGAGTGCTGGGATTCATCCCAGCTTTTAGATCGCACAGCGGACTGCAAAAATCGATTCACGCGGTTAGATGCAATTGTCGATCAGTCGCGGCGGTTCCGAAGTCAGACTCATCTAAAAGCTCCAATGAATCGGAGCAGTCCAAATTTTAGCTTTAGGCAAACCTCAGCAGTGCATACTTTTTCTTGCCTACCCGAAGTACAATGACGGACTCGCTCGCCAAATCTGCTGCAGTTAGAACGCGATCGATCCCCTCGACTTTTCGATTGTTGATATACACCGAGCCTCCTTCGATCGCGCGTCGTGCCTCACCTTTGCTAGAACAAAGCGAAACAGCGCACAAGGCTTCGATCAACGAAACCCCTTCCTTCAATCGATCCATTTGCATGGCGCTGCTGGGTACGTCGGCGAATATCGAGTTCAATTCGTTGTCGCTGAGCGAATCGATCGCGGCTCCGAACAAAGTCTGCGAGGCTCGAAGGGCGGATTGCAATCCAGCCTCCCCATGCACCAAACGCGTTAGCGATTCCGCCAACCGACGCTGAGCAGCGCCTGGCTTTTCGGCCATCGAGGCTTCTATCTCGATGTATTCCTCCCGAGTCACATCCGACAAGAATCTCAAAACCATCAGCACGTCCGCATCGGCCACATTAATAAAATACTGGTAGAACTCGTAGGGCGTGGTCTTGTCGGCCGAGAGCCAAACCGCTCCCTTCTCCGTCTTGCCCATTTTGCGTCCATCGGACGTTGTCAGCAATGGGCAAGTCAATCCATAAAGCTGTTGACTCAGCATCCGCCGTCCGAGATCGATCCCCGCCGTGATATTCCCCCATTGATCGCTGCCACCGATTTGAAGCTTGCAATTGCGGTGTTGAGCCAAGTAGGCAAAGTCGTAGGCTTGCAACAGCATGTAGCTGAACTCGGTGAAGCTCAGCCCGCTGTCCTGTCGTTCTAAACGACTCTTGACAGAGTCTTTGCTTAGCATAACGTTGACTGGAAAGTTTTTACCAACATCGCGCAGGAAATCGAGAAAGGAAAAGGAGTGCATCCAATCGTAGTTGTTCACCATAACAGCCGCGTTGGGTCCCTCGAAATCCAGAAACCGTCGCATCTGCGTTTCGATGCTCGCAACATTGTGCTGCAAAATATCTTTGGAAAGAAGGACCCGTTCATCCGACTTGCCGCTCGGATCCCCCACCATGCCTGTTGCACCACCGACGAGCGCAATCGGTCTGTGGCCAGCCTGTTGAAATCGTCTCAGCATCATCAGCGGCAAAAGTGAGCCAACGTGCAGCGAGTCCGATGTTGGATCAAAACCTGCGTAAACAACAGTGGACGACTTCAGTTCCTGGGTTACTGCGGCCAAGTCCGTGCACTGGTGGGTCAGGGCTCGCCACTGAAGCTCGTCGATAATATTCATAAAAACAGCCATCAATGGACTTCCTCGGCAAATCTGAAAAGTGCGGTTGGCCGTTGACGCCAAATCCTCGTGGAACATGCGAAAGTGTGGAGATGTTACAAGAAATCATCCAAAATGGAAACCGGCTACGGTTCGGGGTTAAGCAATTCGGTGTGCAACCGCCACTTTCGCGAATAGGTGGTGTTTTCATTCGGGCCGTGCAAAACATTGTCACCTTTTGCTCCGCAAAGGTACGATAACGCGGCGCACTTTCGCGGAGCGAAAGGCGACAATCACCCGGAGTCTTACATTCCTTTTACAATTGTCTGATAGGTTTCAGACCATTCGATTTCCATTGTCTGCTGAAATAGACTTCATCGCAGTCTCAAGCCGCACATGGGTGCAGCCCTGCGTTGCAACTATTTCCACAGGAGTGACCATGATGAGCCTCTATCTCTTTCGATCGTTCATCGCAATGCTGACCGTTGCTGGCATTGCGATAGGTTTTAACTTGAGGTCTGCGGATGCGGAGCAAATCAAGCTCAATGCCGCGTTGGCTAAGCCGACCATCTTGGCTGGCGAAAAGAGTCTCAATTACCTCAAAGTCAATATGTGCACAGGTGCATAGGAAACAATTAATTCCCAAACCCCAAGGGGCAATGCTGTGAAGGACCTTCGTCCGCTCGGAACTTGCCTCCGACGGACACCGTTTTGTCGTCTTATCCTACGAGTGCGGTTCAGCCCGCAGATTGACACATCTCGCTTCGGCCTCGACCGCCTACGGCGGCCGAAGCCGACGCGGGGGTGTGTCGTGTTGTTAATGGGACGACAAAACACGGTTGAGGGGAGACAAGCTCCCACGCAACCAGAGAAATCGTTGCCGATTACCCTTCACGGCGTTGGACTGGCTCCCGACGTATCGGTTTTGGAGGACTAAAGTTTGCGAGTGCCCACTATTCTTATCGGTAACGCCTTGAATCGGTCTTCGCGTATCGCCATGGCTGGTCCGTTGCATGGGAAGTAGACGTAGACGATCGCGTAGGTTGATAGAGAACCTTCGGTAGCTCTGCATGGGTGTACTTTGTGTATCTACCTGAGACTGCGGCGCCCAGGATTGCTTTAAGCTGTTTGTCTGAGGAATAGCGGAATATCGACATCCATCGAGCGTTGCAATCTCGCGAGCATACGTTCGACCAAAGAACTATTTTTTGACTGGAGCTTGATTAGGATCCGTAGGACGCGCGTCGTTGTTGCCCGCCTTAAACTGGAATGCCGTCAACCATACAAACAAATCCAATTTGCTCGCATCGGCAAAGTTACTTTGAACAACATCCAGTGGAGCAACTGTGGCTGGTGACCTTGGAGACTGGGATCGCAGTGGATTTCGCATTGCAGCAATTCGCCGAGCACGATGCCGCTTCGACATTAC
The DNA here is from genome assembly GCA_031427235.1 of Pirellula sp. Taxonomy (GTDB): domain Bacteria; phylum Planctomycetota; class Planctomycetia; order Pirellulales; family Pirellulaceae; genus JBKCUI01. The sequence goes on along the minus strand of JANPNA010000343.1, from coordinate 3,044 downwards.
AGCAGTCACAGTCGCACCCGTCGCATGCACATACTCCCGTAATGCAGCAGCAACTTCCGTCTGGACAACACGAAGTACATTCGCAAGCAGGCGACTTTTCGTTGGACGCAATATCCAGCGCTCTACCTGAATTCACACCCACAGCTAGGCTTGCCAACACTACTCCTAGCAGTCCAACTCCACCCAAAACAGCAATTGATCTCATTGTTTAACTCCACAAGATTGGTTCAAAATCAGCAATAATCGGCAACCCGTGTCGACCGAATGTTCTATTGGACGCCTGACATGGCAGGATCCTTCACGAAATGAGATAAATGTTGGAATTTATCCAAAATCCCGTTTTCTATGAAGGATCCCATCGACGCAAGCATCCAAACCAACGTATCTTGAGCAAAGGTACTTGGATTGAGAAGATAGGAATATGCACCCATACGCCTCAAAAATAGCCCTCCTCATTGCAGTTTCGCTTAGCCAAATTGTTGGTGGGCCTTCGTGCTGTTGCTTGCCTCGAGTTCTTGCCTCAGCGTTAACCATTTCTATTCAACGGAACGTTCGATCTCAGGCCTTCGCAGAGAATTCTTCCAACAAAGACACATGTCCGAAGTGTTGCCGGCACCGCATTGAGTCGAAATCACTCACCCTCGTGTCCAACCCTGTGCCTTCAAACAAGCCGACGGCGAGCGTATCCAGCGACGGCAAATGCAATTGCGCCCGCCAACTGTCCTTATGCGCGCCAGACGAACGGTCTATTGGGCAGCACAAACTTGCATTCCAGCAACCATTTTGTGCTGCTTCAAGCATTTTCGATCGCCCCCCAAATCCCACGAATGTAAAAACAGCGTATTCACCTCCCTTAGTTCACCGGCCCTTTGGTCGTTCTTGGCAATGCCTAGCCTGCATTTGGATATCTTGATTTAGATCGCAAGATCTGTTGTTCCATCGATCAAGTGATTTTGGATGGATTTCTATTCGCGATTGAAATCGGCATAGTCGTCCAAACAATTTTTTCCATTTGTGTGAAGGCTAGAGCCCATCGTGTCATCAAAAGATAGTCGCGCTCAATGTGACGAGCAATCCCGAGGCGAGTTGTTGGCGGAATGGATTCGCGGAGCTTGTCGCGGCGACCGTGAATCACAAAAGAGAATCTACCAACATATTGCCGCGCAAGTTTTCCGTATTGTGCGACGTATGGTCGGGCAGGACCATGTCGATGATGTGGTCCAAGATATTTTCATAACCTTATTCGCGAAAATCAAACAATTTCGATTTGAGTCGTCCTTTGAGACGTGGGTTCACCGAATGGCCGTCAATCAAGCACTCCAGCATCTTCGCCGAACGAAGCGAGACCAAGTGCGGGTTCGCGAATATGCTGCAAACTCTGGCCCGCAAAACATCATTACCAATGAGCATTCGCCGCGCGAGAACGCCGAAGTGCTTGGAATCGCAATGAACTATTTATCCGGCGACCAGCGAGCCCTACTGCACATGAAAGAAGTCGAAGGATTTGGCTATCAAGAGATCGCAGCAGTGCTGGGTGTGCCCGAAGGAACGGTCGGCTCGCGACTCAATAAAGCTAGGTCCGAACTTCGGTCCGCGCTCACTCAGTTAGGTTGGGAGGTTTCCTCGCAATGAATTGCGAAAGTGTATCTAATAAACTTTCCGATTTCATGGATGGCAAATTGGACTCGAATACAACGGAGCGGATTTCGCTCCATATTGGTACTTGCTCATCCTGCCAAGGCGTTTTACAGTCTTTGCAACGCATTGGCGAATGGATGCGAGAGGACGAAGTGACTGTCGATACGGAAGCAATTTGGAGCCGCATTGAGTCTGCTCTCCCGGCCCAAAAACAAGCTAACACTCGGTTGTTCCTTGCTTGGGGGGTACCGGGACTTGCTGTCGCCGCATCCTTGGTTTTGGTATTGGCAAGCCTTGTTTTAAAACCCTATGGTGATCGAGACATTGCGAAAAACAGGTCTCATACAAAGCATGAGCATGCTCGCGATGCGCTCGCCGTTGACTTTCGCCAAGTGATCGATCTGGCTCAAACGTCTCCACAACTAGCGATATCCAGCCTTATCGACAAGTACGATGGCAAACAACTCGATGCAGAAGCTGCGACTAAGTTCATCGGGTATCGGCCTTGCTTGTTTGACAGTGTCCCAGATGGCTTTACTCGCGTTTCAACACACGTTCTCAACATGCCATGCTGCAAATGCACCGCTAGCATTTGCACGCGGCAAGACGGTCGGTCGTTGCTCGTCTTCGAGCACAAAGACGAGCAACCAGTCTGGTTTGGAGATTTGCCCTCAATCGTAACGCAATGTTCAGGCACCCAATGCCGGATCATTGAATCGGCGGGGCAATTAGCCGTAAGCTGGAAGCATAAGGATCGTCAGTTCACAATGATAGGTGCTGCGGATCTGGCAGAAGTTAGTACGTGGATCGAAAAAATGAGTTTGTAGCTTTTAAAGGTTCTGCTCCCATGCTTCCTTAGTTCGGCCCTCTGTGCAAAGAAAAGGGGACGATGGTAGTTTTGTATTCGCCTTGTTGGTAAACTGTCGTTTTTCCATCACAGGAGAGCTAGGATGCCGCGACAGAAGTGAGTAGACGAAGCTGGGGTTTGCTATCACGCGATCAATCGTGGAAATGCGAGGCAGGAAATTTTTCATACACCGGAAGATTATGACGCGTTCATTCGCGTCCTTAGCCAGGGGCTTGAGAATTATGCGGTTGAACTCTTTTCCTTTTCGCTCATGCCAACCCACTGGCATTTGGTTTTACGGTCACAGCGACGCATTCGCTTCGTTATCATGCCCATTATCAACCGCGCGGCGAAGGGCACATTTACCAAGCTAGATTCAAGAGTTTTCCTGTGCAAGATGACATTCACTTTTATGTCCTTTGTCGCTATGTCGAGCGCAATCCGCTGCGAGCAAATCTGGTTACAAAAGCCGAGGCATGGCGCTACGGATCGCTTTATCGATGGAATCAGCCAACCGAGCCACTTCCGAGAATCCTCTCGCCTTGGCCCATTCCACGGT
>JANPNA010000342.1:0-24196 GCA_031427235.1 Pirellula sp. | reverse complement strand
AAAATTTTTTTTTAAAATGCTAGTGCTTTGTGACCGATTAATTTTAGGTTCGTGGATCTTGTTAAAGATCCAGCCGGATTCGTATCTTTAACAAGATCCACTACGGATTCGGATCTTTAACAAGATCCACTACGGCCAACCCTAATTCTTAGTTGTAACGAAGCACACTTTCGCGGAGCGAAAAACGACAATAATAAATTCACGGCCTCGGAGGTGTGGGCTAGCACACAGTTAGGCAGCGTGTACCATTGAGTCGTCCAAAGGGCCTTCCGTTAAGTTGCCCTGAAGCACACGTTCTAGACTTTTTCAAAAAATGCCGCAAACCAACAAGCCGAATTACCTCGCCGTATTCCTGACGTTTGCCCGGAATAGCCTCATTCGAGACATGACGTTCCGCAGCAACTTTGTTCTGGACTGCCTCTCGAGTGTCTCGTGGTTACTGATGAATCTGGGTTTTTATTTGATCGTATTTCACCATGTCAAATCGATCGGTGTTGCGACTGGCTGGGGACAGAACGAGTTCTACGTTTTTTTAGCGACAACGTGGCTGATCAATTCGCTCGTTCAAGCGTTCTTGATGCCAAACGCACAGGAGTTTAGTGAACTGATACGAACCGGTGGGTTGGATTTTGCCTTGCTGAAACCGATCGACACACAGTTCTTGATCTCTTTTCGTAAGGTCGAATGGTCGTCGTTAAGCAATTTTTTTCTCGGCTTGATCATATTGGCTTATGCGATGGTTCAGTTGAGTGTTCGAACCGATCCCGCTTGGAACATCGGTCCTGGCCTCGTGATTTTGTACTTTGCGTACATTGCGTGCGGCGTGGTGCTTCTGTACAGCTTGATGATTTGCTTGGCTGCGACCAGCATTTGGCTTGGCCGAAATCAAAGCCTCTACGATTTTTGGTTTTACATTACCAACTTCTCTCGTTATCCGATGGAGATTTATGAAGCCGGTTGGGGAATTCCGCTTTGGTACGCGTTCACCTTCATTGTTCCTGTTTTAGTCGTCGTAAACGTGCCTGCTCGATTGCTGGCACAGCCTCTCGTACCGCGACAGCCATGGGAATGGGGGTTGATAGCTTTTGCGCCTTTTGCCACGATCGTATCCGTGTTTCTAAGCCGATGGGTGTTTCAGAGAGCCTTAAAGAGCTATGCCAGTGCCAGCAGTTAACGATCCCACATAGACTTCTACTGGCGAAACGGTATCTTTTAAACGTGCGGCGGATTGAGACTGCCGTTCGTTGTAGATGATTTGAATGACCCGATGCGCGAACCTCGACTGCAATCACAAATGCCAAAGCTCTTTGTCAGCGAAATCCAACCGCAAATGCAAGTCGACGCAGCCTTTCGCATCGCGGACCGTCAACTAAGAGCAAATCGGCAAGGCAACCTCTATCTGTTGATGCAGTTGCAAGATCGAACCGGCGTGATCTCGGCAATGCGATGGAATGCCGACGAAAAATTAGCGGAACGTTTCGTCAAAGGTTCCTTTGTGCAAATCCAAGGAGCATCCCAGTTGCACAACGGAATTTTGCAGTTGATCGTCAACCAGATCGCATTGGTGGATGAAAAGTCGCTCGATCCCGTCGATTTTGATTCCGGCAATCGCGTGGATGTCGAACAACTTTGGAACAAGCTGGGTGAGTTGATAGAAACGATTTCGAATGACACCATTCGCCGTATCGCAGACAGTTTTTATCGAGATCCAGCGATCGCCAAATCCTTTTGTTTGGCACCTGCTGGGATCAAGACACATCATGCGTATCCAGGTGGATTGTTAGAGCACGTTGTTTCGCTCATGCAGCTAGCCGACCGAGTCTCATCCCATTACCCGATACTCGACCGCGATCTCCTTATAGCTGGGTCCATGTTGCATGATATCGGCAAGTTGGAAGAGTTGTTGTTTGAAGGAGAGTTGAGCTACAGCGATGCGGGGCAATTGCTAGGTCACCTTGTACAAGGTGTACAAATGTTGGATTCCAAAGTACGCGAAATTTGTGAGTCTGGATTCGAGGTAGATCGAGCTATCGTGATGCGACTCCAGCACATCATCGTGAGCCATCACGGGTATTTGGAGCACGGAAGCCCTAAAGTTCCAATGACTTTGGAAGCGTTGGCTTTTCATTATCTCGACGAAATGGATGCCAAGCTGAACGCGGCCTTGTCATTGATCGAAAGCGATCGGACCCGCGATGCCTGGACAACTTACAACCCGACTCTCGGAAGAAAAATCCTTAAGCCGTAGAGCCTCACTCAAGCACACAAGAAACGCGTCAATCAGGAACTCAATGAAATGTCCGCGACAAAAAAACCGATTGGTGTTGTCGGGCTGGGACTGTTGGGGACAGCTATCACGGAACGACTGCTCGAACATGGCTATCCTGTTTTCGTCTGGAATCGATCTACACAAAAAGCCGAACCGTTAATCCCAATCGGAGCGGTATGGAGCGACAATCCGATCCAAGATTGCGAGCGTGTGATTTTAAGTTTGTATTCCAGCGATGTGGTTGCCGAAGTTGTTGAGCAGTTGAAACCGGGGCTAAGAGCATCGCAAGTCCTCATCGACACCACAACCGGTGAACCGGAGGACTCCATCGCCATGGGCAGAAGTCTATCGGCCTTCGGTGTTCGTTATTTGGATGCTCCAATCTCTGGTTCCAGCGTACAGACTCGACGCGGTGAAGCGATGGTGATGGTCGGCGGTGATCGAGCTACGTTTGACGCATGTGCTGACTTGTGACCCATGCTAGGCAAGACGGTTTATTACACGGGCGAAAGCGGCAGCGCCTCGCGTATGAAACTAGTCAGCAATCTAGTTCTCGGTTTGAATCGTATCGCACTTGCAGAAGGATTATCGTACGCACACGCTATCGGCGTGGATCCCGCAGCAGCCTTACAAGTACTTCGCAATAGCGCAGCCTATTCTCGAGTCATGGATATCAAGGGAGACAAAATGCGAATGAGCGACTTCAGCGTGCAAGCGAAGTTGTCTCAACACTTGAAAGACGATCGCATCATCCTAAGTTCCGCAGCGACGGCCGGACTTGAACAACCCTTGTCGCGGACACATCGCGAATTGTTGGAGAAAGCGGAGTCGGCCGGGTATGGTGGTTTGGATAATAGTTCGATCATCCAGGTTTATCGAAGGCGTGATAATGAATGAGTAACCGCTTTCACGGAAAGCCAAAGCCGCAGTATTGACGTCAGCGTTTCTAGGGCTGGTATTTGATGGTGTCGAATTGGTTGGGTTGCCGGAGTCGCCCGCTTGGTTGGCATCGCGAGGTCAATCAAAACGCAAACCAACTCCTTTCGGGGATTTGGTCACACCGCCGCTCTTGCGAATTACATTGATCGCCATCTGGTTTGCCCCGGATACCTCTCGTAAAACGCTGGATGCAACGAGTTCAGGTGAAACGCCAATTTTTCGACGGAGTAACGATACTTCTTTTCCGCTGCAATGTTTCATGACGGGGACAAAGTCAATGCGGAAGCCCAATATGCAGAGTTCTCGAAGATGGCTAGACAAGTCAAGTACCTTGGAATTCGATCCCGGGAGTCGTAGAATTTATCGCCAAATATGGAGTGCTGGGATTCATCCCAGCTTTTAGACGACCCTGCGATGGCTTGGAATTCGATCCCCGAAAGGCTTAGAATCTATCGCCAAGAGTTATTGGCAGTTCGGTCGCAGTGCGATCTTAAAGCTCCGATGAATCGGAGCACTCCAAAAGCTGCGATAACTTGGATTTCGATCAATCAAAGTAGGGAGCAATTCCATGCAAGATCGCGTTAAAACGATAGCGACACGATTGCAGGGCCTTTCTGAATTACAACTGGACGAAGTGCAGCGATTGGTTGCGAAACTCGAACTGCAAAATAATCGCGTATCTCTAGAACTTCACAAAACGCCGCTAGATTGGCCACACGCACCAATCCACCGATTGCACGGTAAAGGAACGTTCATTGTTACCGCAGGCACCTATCACAAACTGCATCACTTTTCCAATTCGGAACGGCTAGACACGCTTCAAAAGAAACTTTTATCTGGAGCGAAAGAGTTTGGCTGGCAACTGGAAGCCTGGGCTTGTTTTGCCAATCATTACCATTTCGTTGGCCATGCATTAGAGAACGCTGAGACCCTGAAACCATTCCTTGTCAAGCTGCATGCCGAGACCGCTGGAATCGTGAACGAAGTCGACCATTTGTCGGGTCGACAAGTCTGGCACAACTTTTGGGAAACCGAAATCACTTTTGAGAAATCGTATCTTGCGAGATTAAGCTACGTGCATCAGAATCCAGTCAAGCATGGACTAGTTCCCGTTGCGAATCAATACCCCTGGTGCTCAGCACGGTGGTTCGAAGAGACGGCAACCCGCGCGCAAGTCAATACAATTTACGGATTCAAGATCGATCAACTGAAAATCTTGGACGATTTCGATGTTGTGGGCGTTTCGTGATATGGAGTGCTGGGATTCATCCCAGCTTTTAGACGACCCTGCGATGGCTTGGAATTCGATCCCCGAAGGCTCAGAATCTATCGCCAAGAGTTATTGGCAGTTCGGTCGCAGCGCGATCTTAAAGCTCCGATGAATCGGAGCACTCCAAATTGAAAGGAAAAATGCATGAGCAGTGTACGAGTCCTCGTCGGGACGGCAAAAGGTGCGTTTATTCTGTCCTCCGACGGGTCAAGAAAAAATTGGAACATCCAAGGGCCGCTGTTTACTGGCTGGACGATTTATCACATGAAGACGCAGCTTTGTTCCGCTCGCGCGACGGTGCGGTAGCAGGCGGGTGACGTTGTTAAGGCTGCGAAACGACGAACAAGGAAAGGAAAAGATAAATGGTTTTCATGGTTTTCTCCGAACTGCAGGCTTCCAGCATGCATCGCTAAAACTTTGCAATGAATGCACATGTGCATAGCAGCCTGTGCTACGGTTTGCGGACCGCTTCGAGGTATTTGGCGAGGATCGTTCGCAAATCTTTGACCACTTCCGGTTTCTCCGTTGCCAAGTTTTTCGTCTCTAGCGGCCCACGCGGTGCTGGCAAGCCGACGAGCTCTGCCAACGTCGGGTAGATATCGACCGATTCTGCGATTTGTTTGGTGGTCGTGTTTGGCTTCGTGACACCCGGCGCAGAGATCAACAACGGGATACGGTTGGCTTGTTCGTAGTTCGTATGCTTGGTCCAGATCCCATGGTCACCCAGATGAAAGCCGTGGTCACTCCAGAAGACGATGATGGTGTTGTCAGTCAATCGAAGACGATCGAGCTCATCGATCACCTTGTCTTGGACGTGGGGCACGCCGAAGGATTGCGTATCCCCTTCGTTGCCATGCCCGATGCGAAAGACTTTGCCGAGTGACTCGGTGCGATAGTCGTGAGCTGCAAAATGCTGCGGAAGCGTAATCGCATTGGGAATTGCTTTTCGTAAATTGCTTCCAAGCCCATACAAGCTCGCCAAGCGGTGAATTACATCAATGGTTGGGTACGAGCCATGTCGGGTGGAAACGTTCGACACAACCGCATCAAAGTGAACCTAGTCGTCTATTTGTCGAATCAGTTGAGGGGCATACCTGACCATTGAAACACTCCAGTGGTATATTCTGATGGAACAGCACAAGCCGCTTGCGATCCTAATGCGCCGAACCGAAAAAGGGTTTCTCCGTGAAACGGTTGCAGGACTTGACGGAACCATTGAGTTGTCGGTACTTGGGTTGCAGTTGCCACTTTCCGAAGTTTATGCAGAGGTCGATTTCACCGCCACTGCCATCCACGAGTCAGAATTGAACTATGAGATCCAGTAGATTCGCCTGGTTTACGCAATGTTCTTTTGCGGTTTGCATTGGTTTGACTCTCGTTGCGAAAGTGTTCCCGCAATATCCCGAATGGAAGCACACGGGCTCGATTTGGCTGGATACTTTTCCAAGCGGCGGTGACTTGCCCGAGTCGACATCCGTTCAGGATTTTCCGTTGCTTATTCGATTGCACCGAGATTACTTTGACTTTGGTCAAGCGAAGGCCAACGGCGAAGATCTGAGGTTTTCTCTAGGCACTGGCGAACGACTGGCTTATCAAATCGAACAGTGGGATCCATCCAATGGTGTGGCTAACATTTGGGTTCGTATGCCCAGAATCGACGGCTTCTCCCAGCAAGAAGTCAAACTTCATTGGGGCAATCCAGACGCCACCAGCGAATCCAATGGCAAGTCGGTATTCAACGCTTCGAACGGGTACCTAAGCGTTTGGCACATGAACGGACCAGTCGAAGATAGCGTTGGAACACTACCAAGTAACGACTCAGGCACAATCGCAATCCCCGGCATTATAGGCGGTGCCCGACATCTACCGGGACAGAAAGGCATCTTCAACGGTGACAAGATTGCGAACTACCCCTCCGGCGCGAGCTCCCATAGTACCGAAGCATGGTTTCGCGCCGAAAGGTCGAATGCCACAATCATTGGTTGGGGAAACGAAGGGGGCGGTCGGGGAAGCAAGATCCGGATGCAACTGCGAAGCCCGCCACATCTACGCATCGATAGCGATTTTTCCGATGTGAGAGGGAATCAAAGAATCAAGCTCGGCGAGTGGATTCACGTCGCACATACCTACGACCGCGCCGATGGCAAGATTTACATCAATGGCAAACTTGATAGCCAGGCGAAGCCCATGCTCGATATCAAAAGCCCAGGTCGAATGTGGATAGGCGGTTGGTACAACAACTATGACTTCATCGGTGACATTGATGAAGTGCGAATCTCCCAAGTTGCTCGCTCCGCCAATTGGATCAAGCTGCAATACGAAAATCAGAAGTTCAATCAGATTCTCACGGGTCATCTTGTTCAACCAGGAACTGAGTTTTCTGTTTCGCATAAACGACTGGAGCTGACTGAGGGAACGAGTATTACCGTTTCCGCTAAGGCCGGTGGTGCATGCAAAGTATTTTGGGAATTGAGCGGCCAAGGTGCCCAAACAAGGTACGCAACGGATCGATTCAACTACACTCTGCACGCGGGACGCGTCGTGGGTGACACATCGATGACGCTTCGGTTTAGAGCTTCCTATCCGTACTCCACTCCGGAATCCTGTCCGGTCATCGACATCCCAGTGATGATTCGGGAGGAAATCCCGGAGCCGGTCTTTACCCTCCCAGCTCCAGCAACATGGGATGGACGAGAGACCATTGAAATTGTCCCGCAAATCACCAACTTAGACGTGATGCGGGCCAAGGGCGCAAGCGATTTGAAGTTCGACTGGAAAGTCGACAATATCGCAGTACTCAAGCAGGTCGCCGCCGATAGACTCCTTCTAAAACGGGCTCAAGGTAGCGGCTTTTTGAAAGTGTCCGTAGCCATCAGCAATGGCGGCGAACCGGTCGAAAGTTCCGCGACCCTATTGGTGAAAGAGCCGAGCAAGGACTTGTGGCTGGCCCGCAACCCGACAGGCAATGAGATGCCGGTCGACAACCAGTTCTTCGCCCGCGACGACAACGGAATGGGCACGCTCTATTGCATTGGCAGGCTGGCAGACGCCGCAAGTTCGGTCTATTTGAAAGTTTTCGCCGATGAGCAACTCTTCATGACCGAAAACCAGGATCTTCAAGCCGATAGAAAGTATGCGTTGGAGGTGAAGCTCAAGCCAGGATTAGTCAAATACCGAATCGAGTTTGGATCCAAGTCAGGTGATCGCGAGACCCCATTGCATCGCGCTTCGAATCTTATCTGTGGCGACGCATACATTATCAACGGCCAGTCCAATGCCGAAGCCACCGATGTGGGACAGACGGATCCAACCATCTCAAGCGACTGGATACGCAGCTTCGGAAGTCCAGCCGGCCACCCTGAAGAAGCGAGGCAACAGCTCTGGAACAATGCGGTCGTGAGGGATCGCAAAGGTGCCAAGGTGCAAATTGGCTACTGGGGGATGGAACTTGCACAACGTCTGGTCGTGAGCCAGAAGATCCCTATTTGCTTCATCAATGGTGCGGTGGGTGGAACGCGAATCGATCAACATCAACGCAACCATGACGACCCAACGGATGTGGCCACACTTTACGGTAGATTATTATGGCGAGTGCAACAGGCCAAACTGACGCATGGCATTCGCGGCGTCCTGTGGCATCAAGGGGAAAACGATCAAGGAGCCGACGGCCCCACCGGAGGCTACGATTGGGAAAAATATCGCGAACTATTCGTCGATCTGGCTGGTGCATGGAAGGAGGATTTTCCAAACATACAGCACTACTATGTATTTCAGATTTGGCCAAAGGCATGCGCGATGGGTGTTGACGGTTCGGACAATCAACTGCGCGAGGTTCAGCGTTCCTTAGCAAGTTCATTCTCCAACCTGAGCCTAATGTCGACGCTCGGTATCAAGCCCCCAGGTGGTTGTCATTTTCCAGTCGAAGGTTACGTCGAGTTCGCTCGTTTGATTGCACCCCTTTTGGAGCGTGACCATTACCAAACCAAAGCGACCGAATCAATCACGCCGCCGAATCTTCAACGCGCTTTTTTCACGACGGAAAAGCAAGACGAAATCGCGATGGAATTCGATAACGAGATCGTGTGGTCGAGCCCATTGATAAGTCAGTTTTACTTGGATAGCGAAACCAATCCGATTGCATCCGGAAGCGCTTCTGGCAATCGAATTTTGCTAACACTCAAGGGTCCAACCAAAGCTGACAAAATCTCTTATCTCGACAGTAAGGCTTGGAGCCAAGACAACTTGCTTTTTGGAAAAAACGGAATTGCGGCGTTGACTTTTCACAGAGTGACGATTGAGCCAGCGAAGTAACATTTGGAGTGGTTCGCTTGGCGGTAAAAAGGTACAAGTTCCGTGCTTAGGGTTCTGGTAAAACGCTGGGGAAATCGCTGAGCAAGAGAGTCGCGTTGTGGCAAAACCTAAGCTCGCATCAACGCATTCAGAAGGAATGAGCCGAAGACAGGCAATGTCAACACACAGATGCCGTACGCAAGGGCACGCTTCGGTCCACGAAAACATAGCCATCGATCAGCAGTCCATTTTGGATGAGCGAACTGGTTTTTATCATCCAAAATCGATTGCCCGATCAGGTGCTAACGCATTATTGCAAAATCGTAGCTTGGAACTCAGCTTGGCAAGCGGACAGGACATGTTGCATGACGGTGTCCACTTGTTCGCCGGTCAATGTTTCCGTGTCGCTTCGCAAATGCATACTCAAAAGTACCCGCTTCTTTCCATCGCCGTCCTTCTGCGTATCGCGATAGATTTCGCGGAACGCGACGTTGATGCATAGCGGCCCAGCGGCCTTTTGAATCGTAGCCGAAATCGCTTGCCATTGGGTGGCTTCGTCCAAAATCAAATTCAAATCACGCTCGACCGTAGGGAATGGAACGATCGGCTGCAACTGGGGGATCAATCTTGCATGTTCGAGCAGTAGATCGAGATTCATTTCTCCCACCGCAGCCTCGCAATCCAGTTTCATCGCATCGACCATTGACCGATTCAACTGGCCAACCCAAGCGATCATTTCGCCGCCGACCTGCCATGCGATGCCGCTGTGGGGTGCCAAGAAGTCCCACGCGACCAAGCTCTTGGAAAGTTTGGATTGCATGAATTCTGGGCCGCAACCGCGATGGAGGATTTCTTCCAAGGTTCCCGCCACACTTCGGATGTCGGACAATCCGATAACGCCCAAATTGAATTGCTGGCCGGGCAAGCCCGTTGTGCGTGGCAAATAGACGTTGGCGGTTTCAAATAACTGCGAATCGCGATTCGATTGCGACTGATTGTATAACTTCGCTGCGACCAAACTGGGTATCAACGAGCGCCGCAGTTGATTTGCACCCTCTAACAATGGAATGAGCGTTGTCATCGCATCTTCCTTCGTCCATGGCGAAAGGCTAGACGTCGGCGATTTACCGATCAAGCTAGGTGTCATAGTCTCGTTAAAACCGGAAGCGCAAACCACTCGCCGGACCGTTTCCATCACGATGTCTTTGGGACGTTTTGTGGAGGAAACCAACGGTACCGCTGCATCCTCTGGAATCTGCTCGTAACCGTGGATTCGAGCTATCTCCTCGATCAAATCGATCTCGCGAGTGAGATCCAATCGGTAACTAGGGGAAACAACCCGAGCATGGGCATCGCCCGGATCGCCCGTCACGTGACAACCCAAGTGGACCAAAATCTCCAGTGAGCGTTCCCATGGGACCGCAATGCCAAGGACACTTTCGATCTTGCTCTCTCTCAACAAAATAGGGGGTCGTTCCGGTAAGCGTTCGCCTGTGTCGACCGATCCTGAGAGAAGCTGTCCGCCAGCCGTTTGCAAAATGATTTCACAACAACGACGCGAAGCCCAATCCATGTTAGCTTGGTCGATTCGTCGTTCGTAACGATAGGACGACGGCGAATGCAGTTTGAGTTTGCGCGCGGTTCGGCGAATGGACAACGGCACAAACTCAGCCGCTTCCAGCAAAATATCCACAGTGCTTTCGGAGACCTCGCTCTCGACACCACCCATCACACCACCCAAGGCTACCGCTCGTTCGGCGTCGGCAATCACCACCATCTTCGAGTCGAGCTGATAGGTTCGATGGTCGATGGCAATGAAGTTCTCTTTGTCGCGGGCTGGCCGAACGATGATGCGTCCACCGCGAATGTTGGCAAAGTCGAACGCATGCAATGGCTGCCCGCACTCAAACATCACGTAGTTTGTGGCGTCCACCACGTTGTTGATCGGCTTAACTCCGATTGCGATCAGACGCTTCTGCAACCAATCAGGGCTAGGTCCGATTTTGACGTCGCGAATCAATCGACCAATGTAACGAGGACAGGCTTCCACAAATTGGTTTTCAATCCCAAGCGCGTCCGACGCCGGTTCGTCTGTGGTCTTGAGTTGCGGTGATGGAAACCGCAATTCGCTTTGCAATAGTACAGACGCTTCTCGGGCAATACCGATGTGTCCCAAGCAGTCCCCTCGATTGCTGGTGATTTCCAAGTCGATAACGGGCACGCCATCGACCAGGACGGTGCTCTCATGATTCAAGCCCGTCAGTGCCCAGCGGGTGGCCATTTCTTCATGGCTGATTCTGATGTCAACGTAGTCCGACAACCATTCCCAAGAGACTAACATGCACTCTGCTCACTATTCTAAATCGTTGTTGCTTCCGCAGCTCGAAAAGGAGCCATATTAGGATGCGAACTGGCTAAGGAAACGAACGTCACTCCGAAACAAATCACGGATGTCGACGATTCCAAATCGCCTCATGCATAGTCGTTCCACGCCAAGCCCAAACGCAAATCCACTCCACTCTTCGGCATCGATCCTCAACGCTTGAAAGACATTCGGATCCACCATGCCTGCACCACCAAATTCAACCCAATTACCATTCCACCAATAATCGACTTCGACGCTCGGCTCGGTAAAAGGAAAAAAGGATGGACGGAATCGAACGTGAACATCGCTACCGAGATAGCTCGTTGCAAACAATCTTAAAACACTTTTTAGTTGCGACATCGTTACATGTTTGTCGACCCACAGCCCTTCCATCTGATGGAACATGGGGAAGTGCGTGGCGTCAGGTGCGTCGGGGCGGTAGACCCGTCCCAGCGAGATAATTCGCAGGGGTAAAGGTTGCGTCTCCATAACTCGAATCTGCACAGTGCTTGTCTGGCTACGCAATAACATCGAATCGCGGTCCGTCGAATTGCGCATTTGCTTGCTAGCTGTTGCCAGATAAAAATTGTCCAGCGGGTCGCGAGCGGGATGATCCTCGGGAATATTGAGGGCCATGAAGTTATGCCATGTGTCCTCGATTTCTGGGCCTTCCGTTATGCTGAAGCCCAGTCGCCCCATGATATCTTTCAGGTGCTCGATCGTCTGGGTAATGGGATGCAAATAACCAAGTACCGGCCGAATTCCAGGCAACGTAGGGTCGATCCGTTGTTCGTTCGTAACCTTCTGCAAACCGGTTCCAGCGAGCCGTTCGGACGCAGCATCGAGGGCTGACTGAATGCCGTCGCGGACTTCATTGAATCGTTTGCCAGCAACAGGCCGATGCTCCGATTCGATCGCACCCATCATTTTCTGAACAGTCTTGATCGCGCCATTCTTTGCGCCCACGAATTTGACTCGCAACGCTTCTAACTGTTCGGAGGACGCAACGGAATCGAGCGCCTGTTTGGCATCGTCGAAGAGGGCGTCGAGCGAATCGACAAAATTCTGAAGGGACATGGTAGGGTCTCGGACTTTGTTGTCACACTATGCAACGAGCCCACGACTAGTCCGTCGCAGGCTCGATTATCGTAGGATTATCGTAGGACAGGCTGCTAGCCTGTCCCTCGTATTCTCCGACAGGCTAGCCCGGATTATTCATTAGCCGTAAGGCGCTAGCCCACGGTTGTCGATGCAACCGTGGGCTAGCGCCCTTCGGCTGATCATTAATTGCCCCGTGAAAAATCCAGGCTAGCAGCCTGTCCGACGGATTTAAGCCGCAGCTTTCGCAGCCAATGCTTCTTTTACTGAAGCCACAACGACACCGAAACCAGCCGAATCGTTCACTGCCATCTCGGCAAGTTGCTTTCGATCGATTTCAATCTTGGCTAACAGCAAACCATGAATGAACTCGCTATAACGGATGCCGTGCATGCGTGCCGCAGCGTTGACGCGAATAATCCAAAGTCGGCGGAAATCACGACGTTTGCGACGTCGGTCACGATACGCAAACCGTCCCGCCCGAACCAAATTTTCTTTCGCTGTACGGTACAGGCGTCGGCGTCCGCCAACGTAACCCTCGGCTCGTTGAAATAGTCTTCTCTTGGCCTGCCTACGAGCTGAGCCTTTTCTTGTTCTCATGGATACGCAATCTTGCTTGCAATGGGCGTCTCAGGTCACCGCGAAGGGCTGCATTATCTCAGCAGCAACAGCCCGTAAAAAGACTTCGCGACAGTTATTACCCAAACGCCTGGTTATAAAAATGGGCCAAGTGTTTTGTTCTTACTAGTAGCTGTAGCCGCGCAACGCGTCCTGAACAGCTCGCTGGAAATTGGGCTCCAGGACCTTGGTACCTCGCAATTGGCGAATTTTCTTGGCCGACTTACTAATGGCCAAGTGGCTAGTTCCCGCTTTGCGGTGCTTAACCTTGCCAGTAGCAGTTAGTCGAAATCGCTTTTTCGTGGACTTGTGAGTCTTTAGTTTGGACATTTAAGCACTACAACATTCTAAAAAGTCGGTGTATAAGCAGCGCTAATGGCGCTTTCGTGTCGCGCCACAGTCGGTACGGTTCCGAAATCAGGGGGGGCCAAGTGTAACGGTCGAACGTCATTCATCCAAGGCTAAATCGGACTTTAATTGCCCAAATCGTTAGTTAGAAGCAGGTTGAGTGTTCGGTTTAACAAAGCTCTCCCGAAGATTCCGTTTAGTAACCCTCCCCCCGGGAGGGTCGAGCGAAGCGAGGGGAGGGTGATGTGCCAACGCTAATTGCACAATTCAGTTCACCCTCCCCGGCCTACGGCCGACCCTCCACGAGGGAGGATGACTTTCGTGGTTAAAATATGGCACCGCGTTCCAAGTTTCCTGCTCTAGATTTTATTCGCTTATTTCCCTACAAGCCAATGCATGCAGGAATTCTCGATCCATCGAAGCTCGCGCAAGTGTCACAAGGGGGACCGACCGTTCGAACCGGGCGAGCGCTACTACTCTGCCGTGTTACAACGCGGCAGCGAATTGGTTCGGCAGGATTTCAGCAAAGAGCACTGGCATGGACCTCCTGAAAAAACGGTAGGTTGGTGGGTTAATCAAATGCCCGCCAAGCGGACCGGAAAACGGATATTGGCACCAACCTTGGTGCTACTCGATGCGCTCGAAAAATTATGTGAACAACCCGAGGACAGCGACTTGGCCTATTTGCTAGCTGTTCTTTTAATACGCCGCCGCCTTTTGACTGAGCAACAGATCGAACCTGCCGAGGACGATCCCAACCATTTGCATTTGAACCATTCTTCCAATGGGCGCGAGTTTCTCGTTCCCGTAAGCATGCCAACTCCCGATCGCGTTGAAACTTTGCACCAGAAACTGATCGAGCTACTTTACCGTGAAACATGAAAGGCCGAACAACTCGTCCTACATGGAGGAGACAAAAACATCGACAGCCTTGCAGTGCATGGCAATCCTTCTTTTGACCTTGGTAACGGGGGGCGCAACCTGCATGCCCAGGCGTTCGATTCCGGAGTTTCAGCCGAAGCCAGTATTCACAACGCCCCCGACCCAGGACCAATTGACTGAGGCTATCAATCGATCACGCAACGTCCAGTCGCTGCAGTCCAACTCAGTAACCGTGAATGTCAATAACGAGCGGACCATCAATACCAACGTGACTTGGGCTCGCGAAAAGCGGTTTCGTATGACCGCAAGCGTGGCGGGATTTGCGGGAGTCGACATTGGCAGCAACGACGAAGTGTTTTGGATGGCCATCCGCGGCGGCTTGACCAAGGAAATGTACTTTGCCAGACACGTTGAGTTCGAATCCCAAGTGGATCGGCCCGTGCTACCCGTTTCTCCGATTTGGCTCATACAAGCCATGGGGATTTGTGAAATCAAGAGCAGGCTCGTTCAGGACCCGGTGACTAGGGCCGATGGACTGGTCGAACTGACGACCGAAGAACCAAGTCCGATCGGAAATTACACTCGGACGCTCGTCGTGGATCCCAAGTATGGTTTTACTCGCCAAGTGTTCTTACGAGACCCAACCGGTCGCTTGGTGGCTAACGCTCAGCAATCCAAGCATGAATACTACGCGTCCGTTCAATCGTCATTGCCGCACCACATCAAAGTGCAACTGATTCCCTCCGGCAGTCCCCTCTTGGAAATCGATATTTCGATTGCATCGTATGTTGTCAACAGCTTAGCCACCGACAACATGACTCAGTTTGTGATGCCCAACACGAATGGCTACCAAGTTGTCAACCTAGGTCAGAGTGGACCGCAAGCCATCGTGCCTCAACAGGTAGCACCCCCTCAGCTCAATTACCCTCAAGTTTCCTATCGAGGTGTTCCATGGGATGGCGTAATTACTCGATGACACGGTAATGGGAGCCGAGCTGGCGTCGTAATGGTTCGGCAGGAGCCTCACCCTCCCGAACACTATGTTATCAAAGTGAAATGCTGCAACGAACGGCAAGGATTTTAGCATGGGCATTCCGTGGATTTCGACATCGACCATTCGGAAAAAACTCCTGGTATCGATGGTTGTTTTAGGTATTGTGGTGGCTGTGCTAGGCTACAGCAGCTTTCGTGGTGTCTACGCTTATCGCGATCTCGTTACGACTCTCAGCAGTCGAGCTTCCGAGATGCCACTCACCACCGAACTGACTCGGTCTATCGACGAATTAAAAATGAGTTTCCAGCATGTGGACATACGTGAACCTATGGAGTTCTCCTGGTCACGCCAGCAAAAAATAGAATCCCAGGATGATTTCGCCACATTGAATAGTCAGCGAAAATTCAGTGAGAAATTGCATCACGTGCGAGTTGTTCTGGCGCAATACAAATCACGGCTGGAACGCTCGAACATCGACGACCCCTTTCTATCCGATCTGTCGGACGAATTCGAAAAGTCGGCTGAACTGGCATATCTGCTAAACACCATTTCGATTCGACAGCAAGACCTACTTGCATCGGGAAGTGTCTCGCATGCAATTCAGCAGTTGTACGATCTCGACAAATTGTCAAAACTCGCACACAAACTGCCGACCTTTTTTGGCGATCGAATGGCCAGTTTTCGCGACGACGTTCGGTCTCGATATCGCACTTGGATCGCGCTTTCATGGAGCAGCGCCCTGCTTGCCGCTTTCCTTTTGATTGGACTGATCGCCTATGCTCGCATTGCGGTGATCAAGCCGTTCAAGGCGTTGTTAGCGGGTTCACGTCGTGTGGCTTCTGGCGACTTCGCATATCGAATTCACATCGATAGCAAGGACGAATTGTCAGAACTTGCCGATGCCATCAATTTGGGTGCCGCGAGTTTCCTGAGTATTCAACGGGATCTCAACGACCAAGTACGAGAAAGATCGCAAGAGGTGATTCGGAACGAGCAATTAGCTAGCGTGGGCTTTCTCGCGGCTGGGGTTGCCCACGAAATCAACAATCCACTCGCATCCATTGCGTGGAGCGCCGAAGCCCTCGAGTCCCGCTTGTACCGAATACTGCATCCTGAGGAGAAATCAACAGAGGGAACGGAACAAGAGCCTGTCCCAGGCTTCGATATTGAAACGTTACGAACGTACTTGCGCCGCATTCAGGACGAAGCGTTCCGATGCAAAGGCATCACCGAGCGATTGCTGGACTTTTCCCGACTGGGCACCGAACAACGCAAGCAATCGATCGACATGAATGAGATTGTGGAGGATGTGGTCGATATGGTACGACATCTTGGTCAATTCCGTACTCAAAAGATCGAATTCCATCCGCGACCGATGCCCATGATCGTGTGGGCAAGCCCACAGGAAATGCGACAGGTGGTTCTAAACTTACTTACCAACTCGCTTGAATCCTTAGATCCAACGCGTAACGACGGCTGTGTTGGAATAACACTTGATGCCTTGCACGACTCGGTCCGTTTGGTTATCGAAGACAATGGATGCGGCATGACCGAAGAGGTCTTGCAGCATCTATTTGAACCGTTTTTTACACGCCGTCGCGACGGACGCGGAACGGGTCTCGGATTGCCAATTACCAGCCGCATCATCGCCGACCACGGTGGACGTATTACTCCAAAAAGCCAAGGCATCAATTGCGGCGCTCGATTCGAAGTGATTTTGCCAAATCAACCTGCTACCAACCAATCTTATGACACCTCCCATGAAAAAATTGCAGCCTAGCCAGCTCTCCATTCTGTTTGCCGATGATGAACCTTCCCTGCAAGAGTTGATGCGAATGGAGCTGCCCCACTTGGGACACCGCGTAACCGTTTGTCCAGACGGGTATACCGCGGTAGCGGCTTTGGAGCGAGAATCGTTCGACTGCTTAATAGTCGATTTGGATATGCCTGGAATGAACGGAATCCAAGTCATCGAGCGAGCCGCTACGCTTTCACCAAAAACCGAATCGATTGTTCTCACCGGCAAGCAGTCGCTGGAATCGGCAGTGGCGGCCTTGCGATTCGGTGTGATCGATTATCTGAGCAAGCCGTGCCGTCTGTCCGAGCTGCAAGCCCTGTTACAGCGGGTGGCTGCTCGGCGTGAACTCAAACGGCACTCAGCCGCCTTAGAACAATCTGCCCAATCGTCGCCCGCCAATTTGCCAAAACTAATCGGCAGTTCCAAGGCCATGCAGGATGTGCTCACGTTGATTCGCAAAGTTGCTCGGACGCAGAGCACCGTCCTTATTCGCGGTGAAACGGGCTGCGGAAAAGAGTTGGTTGCAAGGGCGTTGCACGACCAGAGCCTACGGAGCGACAAACCGTTTGTGGCCGTCAATTGTGGTGCATTACCCGAGCATTTGATCGAAAGTGAACTATTCGGCCATAAGAAAGGGGCCTTTACCGGTGCCGATTCCCAGCGTGAAGGACTCTTCGAAGTTGCGAGTGGTGGCACGATTTTTTTGGATGAGATCGGCGAGTTGCCGTTGGCCATGCAAGCCAAACTGTTGCGAGTCTTGGAAAGTGGAGACATTCGGCGCGTCGGCGACAACACGACGTTTCATGTCGATGTGCGTGTTGTCTGCGCTACGCACCGCGATGTAGAAACGATGGTGGAATCAGGAGCGTTTCGCGAAGATTTGATGTTTCGAATCAACGCGTTTGAAATCCATGTCCCAGCCTTGCGCGATCGCATGGAGGATGTCATGCCATTGGCTCGACATTTGTATCTGCGTCATCGACCGGAGCACGCATCGATCGAAAGCATTTTCGCAGAGGAAACCATCGCCGTTTTTAAACAGCACCCGTGGCCAGGAAATGTCCGAGAATTAGCCAATGTTGTCGAGCATGCGACCATCTTGTGCGACCATCCACCCATTCTGCCTGAGCATTTGCCTCGCCATTTCGTCGACAAGCGGATTAAGCGAGAAGCAAAGATACTCAGCACAGCCTCGAATCCATTGAGCCTAAAGGAAATGGAATCGCTGGCCGTTCAAGAAGCGATTCAACGCCATCTAGGCAATAAACCGGCCGCCGCAGAAGAACTCGGTATCAGTCTTAAGACACTCTACAACAAACTGAACCAAAGCGATTTGGCCAATAAAGCCAATGCGAGTTGAATACGTGGTCAAGTCGCTCCGTCAACTTGAGTCCTGGATCTTCGCATTTCCTCGTTGCGTGGTGAGTTCATCCAACCAATTCATTACTTGGGAGGGTGAGGCTCCTGCCGAACCAATGCGTCGCTAGCTCGGCAGGAGCCTCGCTCTCCCGTGTGCGATCGCACTCCCGCGAACGCTGGATTTTCGTCTAAGCATTTGATGAAATGCCTCGAACACCAGCCGCATTTGGGGGACTTTGTAGGGAAACAATTCCGCCGAGTCCATGGAATGAACGACCGCACCACTATCGAGCTCAAAAACTAACAGCTTCTCGTCGGGCGTCTCGGCGCAGTCGATCAAGTAATAGTCGAGCCCAATGCGATGATCCATTTCCTGCAAGGCAGCTCGATGCTTGGCCGCGAATACTAGATCAAAACTGGACATGAATTCCGCTTCACTATTTCGGTTTCGTTGACTTTGGAGCATGTCAGCATTCAGATAATGAACCATCCAATGCTGAGAGATTGCCATGTGTGCCGCGAATGGCTTTCCATCCACGACCGCGATACGATATTTGCGATACAACCCATCCTCGCTTCGGTAATCGATGAACGGAGCTGCGAAAAACTCCTCGCTATCGTTTGCCATTAGGTATTCCGTGGCTTGCTCGCAGTCCTCAAGCTTCGACAATCCGTGCCCTGCATGCGAGTTGACCGGCCTGACGATGACCGGGAAGCATCCAATACCAGCGTTGAGACGGGTTGCCAACTCCGTTCGACTCAGTCTTCGAGCGTCGCTTGCAACGATTCCCGTTACCGAACTCAGATTTTGGCTCACCAAATCGCGACTCAATTGTGCAATTCGCGACGGCTTGTTGATAAACGGTCGTCGCCAATGTTTCATGATCTCATTGAGTTGGGCCAAGAGAAATTGGCTTCGGTCGGATTCACAAACGGCTACGAAGGCAATGTCGTGGTCGGGTATATGACTTGGAACCGGTAAGCCCTCGCCGAGGTACAAGTAGCTGAGTGAAATGTCCGAATTCTCAACCAAAAACTCGATCGGAGTGTTGGCCATAACTTCGCCTGGCCCCATAATCGCGAGGACTTTCAACGACGGGTTCGTCGGATTGGACCTCAATTCAAAGGACTGATGTCCTTGGAGGGCTTCGGACTGCAACTGGATCGCTAGTTCTGGCAATTCACTCAATTGGAAAACCACGGAGAGATCCATCATGGCTGCAAAGTCGACCGAGTTCACTTCGATGCGTCTTGCAAGCTCGGAGGTGAGATTGGCTAGGTTATCACCGTTGAATGCCAATCGCATGATTTGCGACAGGCCAACCAGGCGAGTCGTATCGGCGGTGATTCTTTTCGGTACCATAGGGTGACTTAGTTCGCCTGGGATATGGATCGTCCGAATCGTAACGACGCTTCGATCAGGCTGTCGATTTCCAATTGCGATGTGCGATGATTGAAGATGGCTGCTCGGATCGCAAATCTGCCTCCGATCGTGGTCGACGATGGGGCGGCAATACCCGACTCTTGAATGGCCACCACAATCTCTGCATTCACTCGATCCGCATCGTCGCATCGGTAGCGAAAGCAAACGATGTTGAGGCTGACCGGTGCAAGCAACTCCAATTCGGCTGACTCCTCAATGCGGTTGGCCAGATACTCGGCTAGTTCGCACGTTTGCTCCATCATCCTCGCCAATCGCTCCGTCCCGTAGACTTGCATCGTGAACCAGACCTTGAGCGCCTTAAAGCTACGCGATAGATCAGGGCCAAAGTCACACGGCCAGGGGGAACCCGCTGCCATCCCGCGCGTCTCACGCCGAAGGTATTCCGCTTGTGAGGCAAAGGTATCGTAGTGCAATTGCGAGTTCCGCATCAACACAAAGCCTGCATCGTAGGGGACCTGTCCCCACTTATGAAAATCAAGTGCAATCGAATCCGCTTGCTCAATGCCGAGCATCTTTGCTCCGATTTTGGGTGACATCATCCCCAAAGCGCCACAAGCCCCATCGACGTGAAACCATAAGCCTTCGCGTAGGGCAATCGCAGCAATCCCACGCAAATCGTCGATGGCTCCAACATTGACGGTACCTGCCGTGCCAATCACGCAAAAGGGTGTCAACCCAATCGCTCGATCGTCGGCGATGGTTTCCTCGAACGCCTTCAGGTTCATTTGATGACGTTCGTTCACTGGAATCTTGCGTAACTGGTGCCCGCCCATTCCAGTCATCTCCATGGCCCGTTCGAGACAGCCATGCGCTTCGCAAGATGTGTAAGCAACCAGTTTTTGTCGGACTTGTTGTAGCCCTTGCGCGCGAACCCCGGTCCCGATTTTCGACGTGCGTGCGACCAAAAGTCCAATCAGATTTGCCATCGACGAGCCGGTTACGAACAGACCGCTGGCCGACTCCGGAAAGCCGAATACTTGTTGCATCCATCGAACGACTTGCTGTTCGACTTGAATGGGAATTTGATCTCGGCCACCCAAATTGGAATTCAAGCCCGTCGCTAGCATTTCAGCCAACATTCCCACCACCGTACCACCTCCATGAACCCACCCCATAAATCCTGGATGGGAGTTGCCAACGGTGTAGGGCAATACGCTTTGCATAAAACAGTCGTGCGTTTCCCGTAGACTTTTCGAAGCCGACGGAATACTCGAGAGAAAAACCTGTTCCACACTGTCCGGGGCGGGTTGCCATACGGGACGCTGGCGAATCTGCGAGACATAGTCAAGCATATCGTCCAACATGCGATGGCTTTGGGTACGTAGAGAGTCCCAGTCACTCGGATCGAGAGAGTTCCCAGAGTCGAACAAAGGGGGATGCCTGCGGCTTCTTACGAGAATGAATTTGGCAGTAAAAGCAGATCTATCGGCAAAGCTTGACAGGAAATCGAATCAAAAACCGAACACTTCCCAGGCTGGCACGGCGGCCCCGCCGTGATCCTCCAGCGAACACCTGCATACCAGCAAGGCAAAATCAGCCCCGGACGTGACTTTTGCCTCCCGATCGATTATTTTAATTCCTCATGACACATGGTAGCCTTAATATAAAACGAGACCTTTTTATGCATCTTCAAAGTCCTTGGAATTCGCTTTCCAGTTTGTCTGTATCTCGCATTTTCACCTTTCCGCTCGTGCTGGCTGCAGCCCTAATTTGGTTTGCGTTGCCAATAGCGGTCGCCAACGCACAGGAAAGTTGGACCGACATCTCGGGTGACAAAACGGTGAAGGCTGAGTTCGTAAAGCTGGAAGGTGTGCAGCTAACACTCCGAAAAGAGGACGGAAAAGAGATCGTCCTGCCGCTCAGCAAACTCGATGACAAGAGTCGGCTCAAGGCGAGGGCCATGGCCAAGAACGGCGGCAATTCGGTTTCTAGTTCCTCTGGTTCATCCCAAGATTCCACAAGTCCGAAGAACTTCGCGCCAGTCTCGTTTCCATCAAACCCAACCGCCCAAGAGTTCATGGACATTGTTATGCGCGAGCTTAAGAATGAAAACTCAATGGTTGTCTGGGACGCCCTGCCTGCCTCAAAACAAAAACAAGTTCAAGAAATCCTCAAGCTGGCGACAACCCGTGTTGAACAACGCACGTTGAATGTAGTTAAAAAATTCCGTTCCGATCTAGTAACGGCTCTGAGAAGCAAGAAACAGTTCATTTTGAATAGCCGTGCCATCCCACTTCCACCCGGTTTCGCGAAGTCGTTTGATCCGCTCGTTGCATTAATTGAGGCGTACCTCCCGAACGAATGGATGGAGGTAAGCTATCTGCAACAAGCTGAAGTGCGAGATCTTCTTAGCACTTATGTCGGAAACGTTATTCAAAAAGCAAAAGAAGTTGAAAAGACGCTGCCTGGCGATAGCCCCTTCAAATCCATGCTGAACCAAACGCCGGTAAATGCCACGGTAAAAAGTGTTTCCTCAACGGAGGCCATGATTACGATGATCGTGCCTGGACAACCCGAGGCTCCGGCCAAGTTCGTACTGTCCGAAGGTAGGTGGTTGCCCGAGGCTGTGTTGGCTAATTGGGATCAATCCATGGCGCAAGCCAAGCAGGTTCTAGACCAAGCGAATCCAAAGGAAATCCATCAGAGGGTGGTGCAAGCGATGACGATTGCCAACGGGTCCTTGGGCGCGTTTAGTTTGGTGGAAACACAAGAGGACTTTGACGACGTCATCGGACAATTGGGACCGATGATCTCCGGACTCGCGGGCGGCATGGCCCCTGGAGCGGGCGGTCCAGGAGTGCCATTCGGACGCTAGATTTTTGGGTTCATAAAGTGGCGTAAGCTTCCAGCCTGCGATTTTCTGTAAAGTGGCGTAAGTTTCCAGCTTGCGATTTTCTAAAAAGTGGCAAGCTTCCAGCTTGCGATTTTCTAAGGAAATCACTAGCCGATGACGGTTTCCTTTTCGCTCGCTTGATTCGCTTCGTGTTCACGCAAAACGCGATCGAGGATTCCGTTAACGAATTGACCGGAGTTGCGATTGCCGTACCGCTTTGCAATCTCGATCGCTTCGTTGATCGAGACGCGGCCCGGAACGCCGCCATACATCATCTCAAAGGTAGACATTCGCAGAATATTGCGATCGATCGTCGTCATGCGTTTGACCGACCAGTTGGACGCGTGCTTGGTCAGGATTTCATCGATCGCATCGCGATGAGTGCGAACGCCGCGCAAGAGTTGTTGAGCAAAAGCAATCAGCGGCTTGTTGTGGAGCATCCGTTTAGAAACGAATTGATCTGCGATCGCCAACTCTCGCATTGGATTCACATCCTCTTCGTAGAGTACTTGCAAAACGACTTCTCTAGCTCGGCGACGTGTGGTCATACTCAATAGATTGGAAAAGAACAGCGAAATACGGATAAACGGACAGTAGTGTGATTCAGTTGCGGTCGCAAGTCAATCAATTAACGGAAATCGAGGGGGCTGATTTACATAGCATTTGGTCCACTTCGTTCGACACGATCACCCCGTAATTGATGGCTCCTAACCATCCCGACATGATAATGCCAACCGATCCAGCGTGGTAAAGTCCCTTAATTTGTTGCGGCAACCCGCGAGAAACAGCCAGCCCCTCAAATTTGGTTCCGAAACTGGCCCCAAGCTGGTGCTTCGTATAATGGTGGAATGTTTGAGGGGTAGCAGCCTCCGCATGCTCGATTTTCTCGCGGCAGTTGGGGACATACTGTTCCAATGCATTGAGCGTGGTTTCGACAAGATCCTGTTTACTGGCGTTGTACTCTTCTTCTGATAAATTGGACCAGTCGCTCCAATTCGCGTTCGTGCTACTTACGATTGCGAATCTTTCTTTGCCGGTCGGACGGGTTCTCGGATAATAAAAGCTAAACGTTCGAGAGGTGATCTTTCGGTCGAGTAACAAATTGGTTCGGAACAAAGGAGCCGTCGAGCAAAAAAGCAGGTCGCCGGTCGATTCTGGGATCGTCACCCCGGGTTTGAGTGCCATATAGACTTGAGTGCTGCTGTTGTTCAGCCGCACAGCTTGAGCGTCGGAAAGGAATTGCGGGTCGAAGTTCTCTGGCCCGACCATATCGAGAATCGTAGATCGCAGGTTCGAGTTGCTAACGACGGCTCGGCATTTGATCTCACAACCATTGACCAAGACCCCTCGAACACCGCTTGGTCCCACCAGAATCTTCGAGACATCGCAACGAATTCGCGTGTCGACCCCGTTCTTGGTTAGCTCGGCTTGCATCTTTGCGACAAGGTCATCGGTCCCACCTTCGTAGATAAAAACGCCCTTTGCCATGAAGTTAGAAAAGACGATTCCGTAAGTGATGGCGGGATCTTCCAGTGTGGACCCGTTGGCGTAAGTAATCGGCTCCATCAACAATCGGACGACATCCTCGCGACCTGGGAAAAACTTCTCAAAGAGTTCTCCCGTCGTCATCGATTGGTCGTCGTAAAAATTCATTCCGCGAGCGGCGTCAAAGAATTGACGAACGCTCTC
>JANPNA010000341.1:0-20929 GCA_031427235.1 Pirellula sp. | reverse complement strand
CCAGACTTGCTGTTTCAACTCCTTGAGCGGCCAGTGATCCAGTTCTCCGTTTTCTGGTTCGCAAATCAATAGGCATTCATCGGCCAACGAATCAAACGCATTCAAACCTAATTCGTCTGGGTGTGCAAACTTGCGAATATCCTCAGCCCCTACGACTTGGCTTTGGGTATGCGGCAAAGCCGCGGCCAAGTTGGCTATGCCATCCCGCTCCCGGATGACGCGCCGGATCACACGAGCCTCAACGAGATAGGCAGATGGATCGGTGGCCGACAACGCTCCTCGCAATGCTTGAATCCTGGAAATCTCTTCAGCCATCGAAACCCGTTTGTTTCGACGGGAATTCAGTTAAAAAACAGGGCTGCAAAATGAAAGACTCCTTCAAAACAAGATCCACTACCCTAGAATTAAGCGGTCACAAAGCACTATCGATAGTACGCCAAAACAAGGTTGAGGGGAGACAAGCTCCCGCTCAACCTGAGCAATCGTTGGTGGAAATGCTTCACCCCGTGCCACACGGAGACAGGTCGTGCCACACGGATGCGGGTGTCTACTCCTTTCCAGCCGTAACGCCTGGCCAATCGTCTGTCCGGAATGGCGTCAGCGGCAAACCGTTGTCTGCAAACATGTTGCAGATAGGATTCTGAGCCCATGCGTAGCGCACAGAAACTGGATTGGGCACACTTGCCGAGGAAACTTGGACGCGTCCGTCCTCTAAAATCTTGGCGTCTGCTTTGGAGAACTTCTTGTCCTCACCAGCGATCGTAAAGCCGATAGGTTCATTAACATCGAAGGGACGCCATTTCTTTCCTCGGTGAGCAAATTTCACAACAATTCCGCTTCCCACCTTTTCCATCGACTCGTAACGCGGACTTTGGTATTCGATCGGTTGGTTGTACTGTTTTGCCAAAGCCCAACGCGCGAGCCGCATTCCCACGTCCACTTTGTTCTTCGGGTGAATGTCTTTGCCTTCGCCGATGTCGATGATCACAGCTTGGCCGCTATTGGGAAGTTTGTCCATTGCCATGGTTTGGGCTTCGCGAAGCTCGGACCAATCGCTTTCGCCTGGTTCGGTGCGCTCGGCTTGGTAGTCAGCCAACTGAACCCAATAAAACGGGAATTCTCCTTGTCCCCATTCCTTTCTCCAGTTGGTTATCATAGCTGGGAACAATTCACGATACTGATATGCGCGACCCGCATTCGATTCGCCTTGGTACCAAATGGCACCTTTAATGCCGTAACCGATGTGCGACTTGAGAACACCGTTATAAATATTGGCTGGCCTCGCATTGTTCTTCATCGTTCCTTGGAGTTTCGTGAATTCAGCCTCCTCTTCGTCTGTTCGATCTTGCTTGGCACTGAGATTTGCAAATCGTTCCTCCATAACGTTCCATCTGGAGAGCAAGCCCTCAAATTTAGGATTAGCCTTGAGCACATCGCGGTTTACCCAAGCCTCACATGCTGACCCACCCCAAGCGTTGTTGATCATGCCGATCGGTACGTTGGTAGACTGATGGATCTGTCTGGCAAAGAAATAGCCGACAGCGGAGAAACTGCTTACTGAGTCAGGTGAGCATACCATCCATTTCCTATCGTCATGGCTCCACACCGGTTCTTGTGTCCCTACTTGTGGGAAGTTGATCATTCGGATGTTGGGGTATTTTGCGGCAAGTATCTCTAAATCCGCATTGTTGGACAAAGCCACCTTCCATTCCATATTGGACTGACCGGAACAGATCCAAACTTCGCCTACCAGAACATCGGTTAGCTCGACCACACTCGATCCAGCGACGCGCAGTTTGTGAGGTCCACCTACTGGCAACGACGGCAACTTGGCTGACCAGTTGCCTTTGTCGTCGGCTTTCGCTTCCATCGACTTGTCGGCAATCGAAATGGAGACTTTTTCGCCAGCAGTGGCTGTTCCCCAAATCTTATTCTCTTGACCTTGTTGCAAAACCATGTGGTCGGAAAACACGTTGGGGAGTTTGACGTCCGCAAAGCAAGTCGACATGGCAGTCGAGCACAGAGCCAGGGTGCTAATCGCGGCCGAGCGAAACGACCATTGAAACAAACACGTGTGCATATTCGGTGGG
Organism: Pirellula sp.; assembly: GCA_031427235.1. Taxonomy (GTDB): domain Bacteria; phylum Planctomycetota; class Planctomycetia; order Pirellulales; family Pirellulaceae; genus JBKCUI01. The sequence continues at coordinate 18,839 of JANPNA010000341.1, read as the reverse complement.
TCCAGTATTGGGAGAGAAACAGTCTGAGATCTCATCTAACTGAGACCAAGGAGGTGAGCGATTTGAAACCAAAACGAATGGTGAACCAGGGCAACGATGATGAAGCACGCATTCAATCCAATCGCTTGGTTTGCGAGTGTCCAGTTCGAGGTCCGTGAATGGTTCAAGCGGTAAGTTGTACGCGAGATTCCATAAACGCTCAAACTAACCACTACGATAGTCGCTACGCTTTGCCAGCCAAGTACCGTTCCGACCAAAAAGCAATTAAGCGTCCAATGTCGAGCCACTATTGCTCCAAAACGCCTGGCAGCCATCCAAGAGGAGAGCCAGCCCACCACCCAACCAGCAATCCCGCCAATCAAAACCGAAAACGCAGGATTTGCCAGCGGGCCAAGATGGGAAAGCCCGTGCTTGGAAAACGGTAGTTGCCACGCGATGAGATCAAACGACGGATTCACGATTTTTGAGGAAGCCAGTCCCAACCCAATCAAGATCATCGCAAGAACTGGAAAAGGTTTCCGTCCACCGTTTGCGGTGGCAAGCATGATCAAGACACCAAACATGGCGACGTGCACTAGATAAATACCGATCAATGGCCATGGCGGATCAAGGACGATGTTCACTAACCCAGTCCTACCCTGAGCGTTCCAACTTGGTAAGTTGATACCACCGCGAACTAGCTGCCAAAGTGCTAGCCACATGAAAACACAGCCGACCGCTATTTCAATCAACAGATATCGCGGTGCGATGGGGAGTCGACAGGTGCGGCATTTTCCTTGCAGTACTATCCATCCTAGTACTGGTGTATTGTCGATGAAGCTTAAGCGAGAATTGCAAAATGGACACTTGGATCCACCAAATACGATGGTTCGTCCCTCTGGCACACGCCAAGCCACCACATTGAGAAAGCTTCCAATGCTTGCCCCAAAGTAGAAAAACCATCCAAGGAACAGAAACTCGCAGGATCGCAGCAAGGTTCGATTGGACCACTTCATTTGAAGTTCGAATGGCAAGGATTTTTTGGTTGGATTCTGCAATCGAAAAAGGCTTACTTCGATTTGAGGCAGCACGAAAACATAGAAAGAATAGGCGATCAATAAACCGACCATCAAAGCCAACAACATCCAGTTGGTTCGGTAGCGCCTCTTTCGTTTGCGACGTATCGGACTTACGCGGTCCTCCGCAATCGCAGGCTCATCGGTGTTGTCGATGGTCTGGTCATGCGTTTCCGTCTCCACTGCGCGAGCCTGATTTCCTTTTTCTTCCCGTTCGGATGCTATCTCGCTCAAAAGGCCGCTCGTTGCTTCTGGAATTTATTTAGTAGATCTTTGAGTGGATCTGCCGCCGGTGCGGCATTCGCTTTTGGCAGGTCTCGCGGACTGAGTCGGCGAACGGCCCCAGGGTTCTGTGAATCTTCGGCAATGCGAAAGGCATCTATCACGGCCACCTCAGGCAATTCATCGCCCGGTGGTACAAGAAAGAAGCCGATGCTGCGAGGCTGGTAATTGATGTCCTCGATTGGATTGGGACTAGTCCCTGTTCGATCGATAGCAATCGATTGCAAAAACTCTTCGTAGACACTTATGTCATATAGCACGGTCGGAGGAATCGGTGTGTTGAATTGTTGCTGATTCCAATTTCCAAATGCGTCCATCGTTTCTACCGTCTCGACGATCGTTCCACCGGGATCTCGTTCTAACGGCACCAGTTCACTGCCTCGTGCGGGAATTCGCAGCTTTTGCATCGACTGCGCATGCCTGCGATCGGCCACCAACACCAACAAGGTATCGCTATGCGAATTCAGGATCCTGGCCGATACGGGACGCAAGGGTGGATTGGCAATCACTCGATGTTGGACGGACCGAAACTGGGGCTGAGGCAACGCGAATGTAGGCGTTTGAGGCCACCACATTTGCCAAGGATCGTAGGTGATGTTTTGCAACGATAGTCCTTGATTCGGAATCAAGGTTAAACCCATTCCCGGATACAAAACACTTTCAAAGCAATAACCGGATATGCCTTGTACCGTTTGGATTCTCCACAATTGATCGGCCCCGTTGTGGATAGGCTGCAGCGTTATAGGAAAAGGCGTGTTCGATCGTCGATTCCCACCGCCACCCAATGCACCGCCACCCAATGCACCGCCGGAAAAAGCGCCTCCACCGAATGCACCGGTTCGATGATTGAGACGACTGCTGCGTGCGAATTCGTCCGGAGCGTTGCCAAGTCCAATGGCCAGCCAGTCGTTTTGATGCCGTTGCTGCAATCGAACGATGTTGTCGGAGACCGGAGTGATGTACCAAGCGGAGTCCGCTCCGGACACTTGATTGTTAAAACCGAACTGACTGTCACCTCGCATACTGAGGAACTGTCGGTCGTTAGGATTCCCCACCGACAAGTGCATGGCCGACATGCCAGGCAAATTTTGCAAGTTTCCAACTTGGCTACCGGATAACGCATTGTTGCCAGCGCGACCCGTAAGCGGCGTTTCAAAACCGGGCGGCAACAGATCCGAACTGGGTATGCGTGAATCAGGTTGCTGCGAATTCGTTACCGTCATCTTGCTCCACGCGAACTGGATTTGGCCATTTTGCAAAGTCCCGATTTGCATACGGCCTGAATTGATGGTTGGCCAACGGATGATCTGTTGGGCTTGCCGCGAGCTGTAGCCGAGCAGTTGGTGATCGGCCGTGTCGTAGCGAGGCGATCGCTGGTAGCGCGTGATCTTGCCCGCCGGATCTCGTACGGCAAGCTCGTTCGGAGTGACGGTCGCTATGGAAGGTTCCGCAAGCCCCTGTAACGAAAGTTCAAAAGTTCCCGAGGTTTGCGGATCTTGTGCTGTACAGCGCAAACGGCCGGGGACCGCAATGAGCGACAACAAGAAAAACAGACAGGCGATTGTCTTTGAGTGGCGGGAACCGCTTGCACTGGACATGCAACTAATCAACATGATCCGTACTCCTGCGAGGAATGGGTTATCCCAAGTTCATGATCAACGACTCAAGAGCCAGCCGAGCACGGTGATCGTTGCTGTGGCTCCCTTTCAATTTCAGTTCAAGATCGACGAGGCAAGCAAGCATTTCGATGGCACGCGGTCGGCCGATTCGTTTGAGCCGCGCCTCGGCTTTGGCGACATCAAAGCGATTGAAGCCAGCTCGCTCCAACGCGACCGACAATGCCATTCTACTGTCCACGCGTTCGGATTGCTCAATTAGTTTTGCGGCCAACCCAAAACGGCGAAGAGACCATGAGATTTGGGCCATGAGTCCAACTGCATTTTGGCCAGCCGTCAAGAGTTTATCAAGCTGCTGGATAGCCACCGCGACTTGCCCATCCGCTATCGCGTCCGAGAGTTCCCAGGCCGTTTGGGTTCGCCAGCCCCCTACCAATTCCGAAACCCGTTTGTCGGGAACTTTGCCGTTGCTTTCAGCAAACAGCGCGAGTTTGGCAATTTCGCAATCGATAAGTCCGCAAACTCCGCCGATACGATCGACGATCAAGGCGCTTTGCTTTTCGGTCAGGGTCAAGGCGTGTTTGGAGCTAGCCCAACCGATGACCCATTTCTGAATGGCCTTTTCATCGGGCGGATTGCCCCACGAGGACTTTTGGGGCGGAGTGCATTTGACCAGCTTTCCCTTTTTGGAAATCAGTTTGTACAGCGTTGTGTTCGCAGCCAAGGTTTGGATTTCCAGAATGAGGCACGTGTCGACAACCGATTGTTCCGTCCAACGTTCGAGCTGCTCGCGGCTCTTGCTGACCAATTTGTCTCCATTGCGAACGATCGCGATTTTGGTTCCGCCTTCGTCAAAGAGAGACCGCGTTGCGAGCTCATCGTGAATATCCCGCCACGCATCGATTTCGCCGTCAAACGAACGAATCGTTTCTGAATCGATTCCCGAACCAGCAGTAACGTGCTGAATTGCGGTCCGTCGAAGGAAGTCGTCCGAACCGAAACACGCGATGACCGTCGGCAAAGGCAAAGCGATTTTGGATTCCAAAAACTCAAATGCTGGAACGACTGGAGTTGTTTTTTCCGCTGCCGTCTTGACTGCCATTTTTCGCTGTTTGAAGAGGTTTGACGTGGCCGATCCGCCACATCGGATGCTTATCCCTTCGTTTTACCAACCGATCGGTCGCGGGTCCATCACTTTGGGTGGCTAATTTGCATCGAACAGTGCGGATTTCAGTTTGTCAGAAAAAATCCAGCGGCTTGGTTTCCCCATTCGCCCATGCTTCGATACAATTTGGCAATTGATTGAATCCTGTCCATTCTCAATTTTCCCAGACCAAGCTTCGAGCCATGTCCAATACAAAAATCCGTGGAACCGTCCATGTTATCGAAGATACCAAGTCCTTCGGCCAAAAAGGTTTCCGAAAACGATTGGTGGTGCTTGAGCAACAAAATGGTCGTTTTGCCAATTACGTGCCATTGGAATTCACCAACGACGCCTGCGAGGCTGTCGACGAACTGAAGCTCGGTGACGAGATTGACGTGACTTACCGCTTGAGCGGCCGCAAATGGCAGAAGGATCCGACGAGCGAAGTCAAGTATTTCCTGAGTGCCGAGGCGATGGGTTTCGATAAGGTCGGAGCAGGTAAGTCCAGTCCCAACGACGATGATTTGAACGATGTCTTCTCACAAGCTGCTGCCGACGACGAAGGTGATGCACCGTTCTAGTCCTCCGAGCCAGCTTGATTTTTGGGTTTATACAGTGGCGTAAGCTTCCAGCTTGCGATTTTTATGGTCGATGCGATGGTAGGCAAGATGCCTACGCCACTATTAAATCTGGACAAATCCTCGGCAGCAATTCAAAGGGCTGTTTCGGCTCCTTGAGCAGCGTACAACGCCAAACCGAATCCGATACCGCCAAACAGCAGTCCCAGGGAAATTGCTATCGCCCATGCGACGCCTTGATGGACATCCACTTTGAACATTTTCATGGTGCGCTTCTGGCACATGAATTGCAAAAAGTAAATACTGGAAAACATGAACATCGCGGCTCCGATGGCCTTGGGAATCTCGTTAGTCCAATCCTGGGTGTTCATCATCTGGACAGCCACACCGAAGCCTCGATCAAAGAACGCCCAACTTAAACCGACCACGCAAAGCCACCATCCCCAAAATGTGCGTTTAATCAACCCAATTCCCGATATCAAATCAAAGACACCAAAAAAGAACAGGATTCCGGCAAACAATGCACCCAGTGCGGCCAGTGGCAACACATCGGCGACCGTCCCCAATACGCTACTCAATATCAGGATGACCACACCCAACCCGATGTAGACAGTGGCACCAATGAAATTCAGAACGGCTAGGAAGGTGATATTTCCATTTGAGGTTTTTACGGTCTGTTCCGCTTTTGATTTTACATCGGCACCAACATACTTGCGAAGCACCGACGCTTCGCTGTTCGAATGCGATGTGGGCGGGTCATACGGATTGGACGAGGGGCGAGAGAAATCCTTCTCAGTCAACTGATCTAAAAAAGAAGGCTGATGAATTGCGGGGGCTGGCGTCGATGGTTTGCCGGCAGGTCTTGGTTTGGAAGGTTGGGCTGTTTGTGCGGGTGACGTTGCGGACGTTGCCGTCGGTTGTGCTGGCCCTGAGGCAGGAGGAGTTGGAACGCTTCCAGCCACCTTAAAAATATTCCCACAGGGACATTTGACGGATCGCCCAGCATGGGCCGAGTCGATTCCCATTCTCTTTCCGCATTTTTCGCATACGGCCAGAATCTTGGAACCTGCTTTTGGAGCTTCCACTGCTAGATTTCTCTATCTACCGTTAAGTGAATATCTACCGTTAAGTGAATTGGTTGCGTCACCGTAACGCGAGACCTGGATTCCTCTCGAATTCAGAACCAATTCTATTCTCATGATTGCACGCACGCAATCACATTCGGTGGATACGCACCACGAGCGCTTTCTGACAGCTTGATTTTAGGGTTGTGTTTCTTTTTAAAGATCCGGCAGGATTCGTATCTTTAACAAGATCCACTACGGCCAACGTTAATTCTTGGTTGCAACAAAGCACTAGGCCGTTTGCTAAAGCAATACGGCCTAGTGCTCGGTCAGATTGAGTTGCCGACAAAAGTCTAATGACTTCTGCTACGACGAATTTACAGCGATGTCGCATTCAAGCTGAGCGTCGCGCCTCGGCCTACGGCTCGCGTCCCTTGTCGGATCAGCCCTTGGGAAGTAACAGGTGGCGATGGCGATATTCCAACGATGGAAATTACGTGATCACCCGACTTGACGCTGAACGATGCATTCGCGCCTGGGTTTAGGAACTTTCCGCCTGCATCCGTAAAAGCTTGCTCGGGATTCGCAGCAGTAGCGATCGCAGTAAGCTGAGCAGGTGTTTGGTCCAGGATGACACCAATCCTAGAGGAGGACGTGGAAGGGATATCATTGGTAACCTTGATCGTCGCGTCCTTTTTTGTACCGCCACCGCCACCTGCCAAAGCAGGAGCTGACAACATAGTTAGGGCACACAAAGCTAGGCAAATTCCTCTAAACATAGTTTTTCTCAATTCTTGATGTGAAATACAAATGGTTTTTAAACAACTTTTCAACATTTGGATGCAAATACATCCGCCAGACCATGCAACCTGCATCCTTGCGACGTAGTAAACAGTTCTTCGTGCGAAAGTGGCCTTCGATTCGTCCCACATGCACACGTGTTGAGGTAGTCCTTTCATAACGAGTAATGAATAGCAAATCAAAAAAGTTATTCCGACAAAACCTCGCCACCATTCCGTGTTAGCAAGGCTGCCAAAACATACTTGTCTATGCTGCTGGCCAAAAACGATATGGATCCATCTAGACGGGCTGCATTTGCACCCGACACGTGTAAGCTTCGGATTCCGTCGAGATTCGCGTTGATTCCGCCAACGTCATGCGATAAGCAATTGAGGCCATGAATCCACAATCCTGCCAACGATTCCCGATCCGGACTTTCCGATATGCAAACGGTGTTGCTTAGGCCATCCGTCACGCTGGATAAGCGAATCGGACCCGCTACGCGAGACACCAAGACCATAACGCCTCGATCAAAAGCTTCGACAGGATCAATCCCAATGACGGTTCCATTGATCCCCGCGTAATCCATGTCTCCATCGAAATCGATCTGGCCGCTGGGGCAGCGAAAAACGGGTAATATGGTTCGAATCGAATCGATATTCTCGGGCATATTCCAGGGTTTTTTAGAATCAAACTTTTCATGCAGGGATGACTGTTCGAGCCACGGAAGCACATAGAAACTCCAGGCGTAATCCAGGTCATTCGTCAACACCCGCCCCGGAGGTAACTGTTTCCTGGCACCTTCAAATTGGATAACCGCCTGAGCCTGATTTCGCAGATTATTCGAGCATTGCAGTCGGCGAGCCGATTCGCGAGCCGACTGAACTGCTGGCAAAAGTATTCCTGTTAGAACACCAATGATGGCAATGACGACCAATAGCTCTATCAGCGTAAATGCTGGGTTAAGCTTCGATCTTATGGAACTCAGGTTGTTCTTAAGTGGCCTTGGAATTGGCATTGCGCGTCCTCAATTCATCGAACGGAGTTTCTTCAACAATCACACTCTATGCACGCGACCTGCAAAACAGTAGGAACGCAACCGGAACGCATGGTTTTTCCGATACGGAGTTTCTACGAGTGTGGCGTTTTGAAACACTTGCGAAAGATGCGATGGTTGAACCCAGCTTGAATGGGTGGCGTCTGCGAGTCATTGGGGCACATACTGCCGTGTCACAATGAGGCACCCAAGTTTTTTGGTAGATGCGCGTAGACGCGTTACTCCGAGACGCTGAAGTATTGCGTCTCGGTGAGACCTAGTGCTTTGTTACAGCTTGATTTTAGGGTAGTGGATCTTGTTAAAGATTCGGCAGGATTCGGCAGGATTCGGCAGGATTCGGATCTTTAACAAGATCCACTACGGCCAACCCTAATTCTTATTTGATCCAGTGCTTGCAACCACCTCACCAGCAAGCATAGAATCTCTTGCAGCAATCGTAGAAGCGGAATGAGCACGACAGCCACATGGCTTGGGTGCACGCCCAATTTTCACAACTATCATGCGGTACATCATGAGCAACGTCCATGCAGCATCGGACCGAAACGTTCAGGTTTGCGGTTATCGACTCAAGCACTTTCGGAAATTATTGGGATGGACCCAAGAGGAGCTGGCCCATCGGTCAGGCTACTGTGACCGTCTCATACGAAAGGCCGAAAGTGGACGCTCCGTATCCCTTGAAGCCATCGAGGTTATCGCGCAGTCATTGTGTTGTTACGGTGTTCATGTCAGTGCGTTGGATTTGATCTGTTCCCCCAAAAAAACAGTGCATCGACTTTTGGATGCCATTCACGGTGAAGGCATTCCTTCTCATTCGGTGGAACCGATTGCGACAAATGAAGTGCTAGTCGAATGCAAAGGGAGCGAACGAATTCCCTTTGCTGGAGTATGGAAAGGACAGGAAGGCCTACAATCTTGGCTTAACCGTCTATGCAATTCGATCGTAGCGCACCGATTCCATGAGCAAGATCTGATGGCTGTGGACGGCGAAATTGCATTTCTGCAAACGCACGTCTGCCTTCGATCCGGTTCGAGAGTTTCGACTCCATTGGACTTGGTTCTCCAAATGGAATTCGATCGAAGTCTTGTGCGTTCGCTCTGCGTCAGCGCAGATTCCACGGCCATCGAGGAGTTTTTTTCGCATGGTTGAGAACACCGTTGAGATTACCTTGATCAACCCGGTTCCAGTTGCGCTGGATCGAATTGTTTCGCAACCTGCATTGCGAGAAGATTTTGTTGCGCAGGGCGGTAGGCAAGCTAGTTGGTTCCGTACCGTTGCTGCCTTGCTAGTTAGCGGTATTGGTGCGATTGTCGCTGCCCAGCTAGCTGCGGCGGATTGGCTGAGTCTCCATGGTTGGATTTCTACCTATTTTGGGTATGCGATTTTGATTTGCATTGCATGTCGACACCCCCCAAAAACTTCGATGTGCCTTGGCTTTTTCTTCGGATTCATGTCGATGGCGACGTCCTTTTGGTGGGCTGAGCAGATGCTCGCATATTCCTTGAACACGCAAGGGTTCATTCCTCGGGCTGTCTTCTTCGGACTGATACTATGGGAGTCTATCCCCTTTGCGGTTTTTACGTATTTGATCGCAAGCCTAAGGCGAGCTAACCCATCATCGCTTGGGTTGTTGGTACCCATATCTGTTTGGATTCTGTTTGGCATATTTTGGCCTCGCGTATTCACCTGGGAGATCGGCCACACTCAATTGGCGTGTTTGCCACTAGCCCAAATCGCCGATCTCGGCGGTGGCCCAATGATCACATGGGTGGTGCTTTGGTGCGCGGCCATTCCTCAATTGCTTCTCGATTGGAAATTCGCATCGACCGCAGAACGTCAAAAGAACGCGTCGTGGGGAGTTGCACTCGTTGCCATCATGTTGCTGTCGGATCTTAGCTATGGATATTACCAGTTGTCGCGGTGGAGCAGCAAAATGGAAACATCGCCTGTCTACGCGATTGGCTGCATTCAGGAAAATCCGGCGGATGTCACCTCGATCGCACGCTTGAGGGCTGCGACCGACAAACTAAACGAGAAGGTGGATGTGATCTGCTGGCCTGAGTCCACGCTCGGAACGCATTCTCTAAAACTAGAATCTTTCCGGGATCTATTAGAAGTGGCCCGTGCATCGCTACCACCCGTCGTCGACACAACGGATCTCCTAGGCTTGCCCGCCCCGTTGATCGTAGGAGGGAAAAGTTATACAGGCCCAAAAAGCGAGGACGCACCCTACCAGCAAACGGCGTTTCTCGTCGATTCGACTGGCAACGTTCTGTCACATTACCACAAACGTGGCTTGATGCCGTTAGGCGAATACGTGCCTGGTGAGCAGTACTTTCCCCAGCTTCACGAGTGGTTTCAACTCGGAAACTACTTCATACCCGGCGTCGAGGACAAACCGGTTTCAATGCCCGATGGCACCCAACTCGGCGTTCTCATTTGTTATGAAGACATCTCACCGGATATTGTGCGGAGAACCTGTTTGGCAGGAGCTGAAGCCTTTATCTGCATCATCAACGCATCCGCATTCGAACAACCGATTGCGCTCTACCAACATCTCCGACTTGCGCAACTGCGAACGATTGAGAACCGACGGCACCTAGTCCGGATCGCTGGCACTGGTATTTCGTGCACGATCAAGCCGACCGGAGAAATGGTCCAAATGGTTGCGCCGTATGAAAGTGCCAGCTTCGTTGCGAAGATCAATCGATTTGCGGACCAGACCTACTATTCCCATTTTGGAAATGGGATGTTTTGGTTGTGTGCCACGATCCTGGCTGTATTTGGCGTTGGAAAATATCGACGACCAAAACCGTAGTAGCTAGAGCATGTCCAATGGGTCGATGTCGATCAGATAAAGATTTTCGCCCGTTGCTTTGGTTGTCGATTGCACTCTGGACAGGATGGCGTTGAGCGCGCCAGGATCTTTGGAGATGAGCATCGCATGAAAACGGTAGTGACCCCGCAGCTTTGCAATCGGCGGAGGTGCCGGGCCGAGGACTCGCACTGGTGCCGAGGTTTTGGCAATCTCAAGCTGAATTTTCTTAACGATTCCATCGGCGAACTCCTCGGCCTCAAGTTGTACCGGCCCTCGCATGATGATGCGGGCTAACGAGGCATACGGCGGGTACCCAAACTGTTCTCGTTGCAAAAGCTCTTGATCGGAGAAACTCTTGTAATCATGCTTACAGGCCGCAATGATCGCGGGATGGTCCGGCGAATACGTTTGCACCAGCACTTCGCCACCTCGCTCACCGCGCCCGGTACGCCCTGCGACCTGCGTGACCAATTGAAAGGTTTTTTCCGATGCACGGAAGTCCGGAAAGTGAAGGGCCGTGTCGGCGTTGATCACCCCTACCAACAAGACGTTTGGAAAGTCCAGTCCCTTGGCAATCATCTGTGTCCCCATCAAAATTTGAATGCGACCCGATCGGAAATCGGCTTGAACGCGCTCGTGACTGCCCGGTTTCTTCATGGTGTCGGAATCCATGCGTGCAATCACCGCATTCGGAAACCGCTGTTGCACTTCCATCTCCAGTTTTTGAGTCCCCAGCCCCGCAAATCGAATCGCTTCAAACCCACACTTCTGACAAACTTGCGGTACCGCGATGGTGTAGTCGCAAAAATGACATAGCGCTTTGCTCCCTTCGCGATGGTGCGTTAAAGCCAAGTCGCAGTCAGGACAGGTAACCACGTGACCACAGGCTGGGCATTGAATCGACGTTGCAAAGCCCCGTCGGTTGAGCAACAAAATCGTTTGCCCATTCTCCGCCAACGTCTTCTCGATGGCTTTGACCAGTGGCTGTGACAGGCTACCTCGATCGACGTCAATGCGATTGGATCGCAAGTCGATCGTAGTCACTTCGGGGAGCGGGCGGTTCAAGATGCGACGTGGAAGCGCCACCTTCTTGTACTGACCGATGGTGGCTCGATGAAAGGTTTCCAACGAAGGAGTCGCAGAGCCTAGAACAAGCGGGATTCGTTCTAACGATGCCCGATGGATGGCTACGTCGCGAGCATGATAACGCGGGATGGTTTCCTGTTTAAAGGAGTTTTCGTGCTCTTCGTCCAGGATGATCAAGCCAAGGTATGGGGCGGGTGCAAAGATCGCACTCCGCGGGCCGATGATGACTTGCACACCCCCTTCGGCAATCCTTTTCCATTGGTAATGGCGTTCCGGGCCACTCATCTTCGAGTGCAAAACCGCGACGCTGGCAAACCGGTTTTGAAATCGTGATCGCGTTTGCGGGGTCAAGCTGATTTCGGGGACGAGAACGATGGCTTGTCGCCCGTACGAAATCACTTGTTCAATCGACTGCATGTAGATTTCCGTTTTGCCGCTTCCGGTCACTCCATGCAACAGAATCGTTTCATGTTCGCCCGAGTCGATGGCTCCGTAAATCGTCTGCAATGCGATTCGTTGATCCGACGACAATGCCGGTGGCATGATGCGCTCGAAGACCTCGGCGATGACGTCTTTGCCAAAAGTCATTACTCGTTCGGTGTACGATTCAATGAATTGCTGCTCGCATAGCTTTTTGATGACCCCATCGGAGCACTGGGCTAGATGCCGCAATTGTTCTTGCGAAAGGGGTTCGTCGGCTAAGATCAATTGCTGCAACGTTTGACGCTGCTTGATCGGTAGCGATTTTACTAACGAGTCATCGCTGGCTTGGAGCGAAGGCTTGAGGAGCGTTTGATTGCGAGTGCCCGCCCCGGCGCGGACGCCAGCCGGAATGACCGCTTCAAAGACTTGTCCAATCGGAACCAGATAATAGCGACTCATCCATTGGATCAGTTGCAGCAGGTTGGCGTTGCATAACGGCTCAGGATCGATGGCCCTCAAGATCGGTTTGATGAGCTCACGTGGATGCTGGCTGATATGAACTGCAATCGTATAGCCGACGATCTCGCGATTGCCTTTGCCGAGCGGCACCACGACTCGCATCGCAGGCTTGATTAAGCCTCCGAATTCGTCTGGGATTCGGTAATCGTACGGTCCGAATGGTGCCTCAGGAAAGGCGACGGACGCGCACGGAGTTTCCGCCGCAGCATCGATCTCCCAAGGGGCGAGTTCGTTTGTGAACAACTCTCCCTGTTGGTAGTCCATGGCTGGCTGGGGTGAGGGGTGAGGGTGAGGGTTTTTATTTGCTATTTGCTATTTGCTATTTGCTATTTGAGATTTGAGATTTGAGATTTGAGATTCTGGGTTGAGGGTGGAGTTGGGGGTCTACTACTCCTTTACTCCTTTACTCCTTTACTCCTTTACTCCATTGCTCCTTTACTCCTTTACTCCACTGCTCCATTGCTCCACTGCTCCTTCGCGCACGGTACGGCACGGAGTGCCGTGCTACACTAGGTTACTCTCGCAGTGATTTCGCTCACGCAGTCATCTACCTTAATGCGCCATTGCTCCAACGTGTCTCGATCGCGAATGGTTACCGTACGGTCTTGTAACGTTTGCGTATCGACCGTGATGCAATAGGGTGTGCCAATCTCGTCTTGCCGACGATAACGCCGTCCAACGGCCGCCTTCTCGTCGTAGAAGACATTGAACTTCTGTTTGAGGGCGGTGTAGATTTCTTTCGCAACCTCAGGCATACCGTCCTTCTTTACCAGCGGTAGGATGGCTGCCTTTACCGGGGCTAACCGAGGGTGCAAACGCATGACCGAACGCGATTGCAACTTGCCGTCTTCGTCCGGTGCTTCGTCTTCGTGGTACGCTTGGCAAAGGAAGGCCAACGTTGCTCGATCCGCCCCAGCCGACGGTTCGATCACATGCGGAATGAATCGTTCGTTGGTTAAGTCGTCACGGTACGAAAGATCTTTGCCACTGCCCCGATGCTTCGGTTGCCCCTGGTCGTTGAGTTCGAGAACCATTGGCCGCGTTTTAGGATCAAGTTTGCCTTCGGAATGCGATCGCAAATCGAAATCGCCTCGATGTGCTATCCCTTCGAGTTCGCCATATTCACCTTCCGGCATGAAAGGAAACGCATACTCAATGTCTGCGGTCCCACAGGAATAGTGAGCCAACTCATCTTGATGATGTTCTCGCAATCGCAATCGATCGCCGGCCAAGCCGAGCGATAGGTACCACTGCATACGGCGATTTCGCCAGTACTGGTACCACTTCGGTGAATCCTTTGGATTGCAAAAAAACTCGATCTCCATTTGTTCGAATTCACGCGAGCGGAATGTGAAATTGCGAGGCGTGATTTCATTTCGGAAGCTCTTTCCAACTTGCGCGACACCAAACGGTACGCGAATCCGCGTACTATCGACGACGTTCTTGAAATTGACGAAGATGCCTTGGGCCGTCTCGGGACGCAGGAATGCGGCACCTTCCTCGCCGCTCAAGGCACCGACATAAGTCTTGAACATGAGGTTAAATTCCCGCGGGTCGGTCAAGGTACCTAACTCGGTGGTGTCCGGGCCCAAGACGCTTGGACGCTGGCTCGGATCGAGTTTGTCGAGCGTCAGAAAGGAATCGCCAAAAGTAAGTTGACCCAAGTCCTTGTTTCGGAGATTAAAGAACTTGAGCGCCCGCCTGGTGACTTCTTCTTGTTCCAGCTCCGCATCGGCAAACATGGTTACGAAGATCTTTTGTTCACCGCGGGCAACCCATTTGCCTCGCACTTGGTCGAATCGATAGCGTTTCTTGGTGGCTCTGCAATCGACCATGAAGTCGTGGAATAGATCGTAGTGGCCTGAGCATTTCCATACTTGCGGATGCATAATGATCGAGCAGTCGAGGCCGACCATTTCATAGGTCCCAGGTGCACCTTCGGGCTGAATGAGCTCGTTGTGTCCCTGGCACATATCGCGCCACCATGCGTCTTTGATATTGCGCTTCAGTTCAACACCTAACGGTCCGTAGTCCCAGAAGCCGTTGAGCCCACCGTAGATCTCACTGGATTGAAACATGAATCCACGTCGCTTGCAGAGCGACACCAGTTTTTCCATTTGCATTTTGAGTGTGTTTCTAGGAAGACGGAGGAAGTGGGAAGTGGGAAGTTTGAAAGACAAAGGTGCGATTAAGTGGTGGGGCGTTGGGCGACTACGAGTCGCTTGAGGCGGGCTAAGTCCTTGACGATTGTAATGTTGGTCCACTGGTTGGTACTGGCCATGTGGCTTTCCACTTGGTCTGCGATCATGGGGGACAGTTCGCAGATGAACCAGCCGTTTGGAACGAGTTTCTTGGCTGCTTGGGATGCTAATTGTTCAATGATTTCCATGCCCGAGGCGCCACCGACCAAGGCGATTCGCGGTTCGTGCTCTCGCACGGTTTTGTCGAGCTTTGCATACTCAGCCTCAGACACGTAAGGCGGATTGCTCAAGACAAAGTCGACGCTGTTGTCCGCGACGGTGTCCAGCAAATTGGACTCAACGACGGAGATTCGATCGCTTAATTTGTGTTGCTCAACATTGGCTTTGGCGATGGTGACGGCACCGGGGCTTAGGTCGATTGCGGTGATGGTACACTGGGGCAGGTGCTTAGCGACACTGACAGCGATACAACCGCTCCCGGTGCAGACGTCGACGATGCTAAAGTGCTTGGAGGGTTCTGCCGCCAAAATGGGTTTTGCACGATCCAAGCATTCGACAACGATATGTTCGGTTTCGCCTCGAGGGATAAGGCAGTCTTTGGACACTTGAAATGGAAGCGAGTAGAACTCTTTTTTGCCGACCAGGTAGGCGACTGGTTCACCTTGAGCACGGCGTTTTACGACTTCTCGAAACTTGGCTTTGACGGACTCATCGGGTTCTTCAGCGAAGGCGGTGTAGAGGGCGATGCGTTCGCATCCACGGGCATGGGCCAGGAGAACTTCGGCATCGAGGCGAGGCGAAGGCGATCCGGACTTTTTGAGATGCTCGGTGGTCCATTGGAGGAGGCGCAAGATGGTCCACGGATCCGATTGCGTCGTGCTTGTGGAGGTCATCTTGGTCGTCCTTGGGGTAATGCGATTGGGAGTGTGTTGGATTGTGCCCGCCGCGTCACGGGTGGAATCACGACGCGGAGCGTCGTGCCACACTAAGCTTCAGAATCGTCTCGCAAGGTGGAACGTTCGTATTCAATCAGCGCGTCCAAAACGGGTTGCAAGTCGCCTGCAACGATCTGATCGAGTTTGTATAAAGTCAAGTTGATGCGATGGTCTGTGAGTCGGTTCTGGGGGAAATTATAGGTCCGGATGCGTTCGCTCCGGTCACCGGATCCGATCAACGACATGCGTTCGTTGGAGCGTTGCTTTATTTCGGCTTCCCGTTTGGCTTCGTAGAGTCGCGTTTTGAGAACGCGTAGTGCTTTGGCCAAGTTTTTGAGTTGGCTTTTTTCGTCTTGGCATTGGACGACGACACCGGTTTCGTAGTGAGTCAATCGAATGGCCGATTCGGTCTTATTAACGTGCTGGCCTCCGGGCCCAGACGCGCAAAACTTGTCGACGCGGTAATCCTCTTTTTTGAGATCGATTTCGATGTCTTCCGGTTCGGCCATGACGGCCACGGTAGCTGCTGAAGTATGGATACGGCCTTGTGCTTCGGTTTCAGGCACGCGTTGGACACGGTGCCCGCCACTTTCGAATTGCAATTCGCGGAAGACCCCTTCCCCCTCGAAGCCCAGAATGATTTCCTTGAATCCACCTCGTTCGGTAACGCTGGAGTCCATGATTTCGACTTTCCAGCCCTTGTTGTCTGCATGGTGCTTGTACATCGCGTACAAATCCCGAGCGAACAAGGCGGCTTCTTCGCCGCCAGTACCGGCTCGGATTTCGAGAACGCATCGTGTACGAGCCGCATCTTCGCCGCCAATGCTCATATCGAGCAATGTATTCCAAATCGTTTGGCGATCCGCCTTGAGTCGATTCGTCTCTTCGAGAGCCATGGCGCTTTCGTCTGGATCCGACGACGCGAGCATCGGGGCCAGTTCTTTGAGCTCCGCAGCCATCCGCTCGTAATTGCGAAACAGCATTGCGACTTTGAGCAGCCCGCCATGCTCCCGCATGATGTTGGCCATTTTGGACGAATCGCCAGACAAGATGGTCTGATCGGACATCATGGCTTCAAGTTCGTTAAACCGTGTTAGGGTTTGCTCGAGTTGTTCGCGGATTTTCATTCGTTGTCTTGGCTGGGTAAAAAACAAAACCGCCGCATGCCTCAGTTGGCAATCTGCGACGGTCTTGAGATTCTGATTGCCAGAGCCACTTCATGAAAGCGATGCTTCATTCAAGAGCGTCGCCGATTGGCTCAAGCAGCTACTTCTTCTTGGGTGCTGGTTTTTTGGTGCCGAGACTGGCGTAGGTACCAGCAGCGAATTTGGTCTGGAACTTTTCGATGCGTCCGGCGGTGTCAACGAACTTCAGCTTGCCCGTGTAGAACGGATGGCAGACATTGCATATGTCAACGCGAAGTTCCTTACGAATGCTGCGGGTCTGGAAGGAATTTCCGCAACCGCAGGTTACCTTGGTCTCGCCGTAATTGGGATGGATGTCGTTTTTCATGATGTCTTTTGATACGTTCGCTTGTGTAGAACGCCGAATGTGGACTGGAAATAAACATACGCGACGGACCGGAAAAAGCTTCAAAATCCCATGGAATTGAGGAATCAACTTCCTAATTGGCCCATAGGTTAGCCCAGATCGCTGCATATCGATCAAGATTCTAAGCAGAAGTGATCGGTCGGGCTAGGCCAATTCGATCTAGGAAACATGCCCCTGGCTTCACGCCAGGGGTTCTGACCATCTCTTCTAGAGCTAGAGAGAAGGTAACCATCCCCCGAGTTGAACTCGGGGGCATTCGCTTGCCGTCGGATTCACGCGGAACGAAACTAAAACGAAAAAACCCTGGCTCAACCAGGGTCTTGTCTCGCTGTTTTGATTTGTGGCTCGTTTATGGCTTAACCATAAAAGTAGGCGAAGAGGGACTCGAACCCCCAACCCCCACGGTGTAAACGTGGTGCTCTAACCAATTGAGCTATTCGCCCGAGTTGTTCGGGTGTGCGATTGAGACTAAATGCCCAATAATCGCATGCGTCGGGAGCGTCGTTCCGCTCGTTGACGGCTTCGTCGCTTGATTTCACTTGGCTTTTCGTAGAACTCGCGGCGACGCATTTCTTTTTTTAGCCCGCTTCGTTCAACCAGTTTGCGAAAACGGCGTACAGCCTCTTGAATCGTTTCCCGGTCACGGACTAACAACTTAACCATGCAAAGCCTCCACCTTTTTTATGCAAATGTGACGATTTAGTTAAAATACCTGGCTGCCGATCAATTCCATGCAGCCATCTCAAACCACCCGTCCTTTTTTCGGGATGGTGAGCGTCACATCGGGAAGCGTACGACCAAGAATCTAGAAATATAGCCAGGATCGTCTAAATGGTCCAGGGCGAATTGTCGAGCCAGGCCGCAAAATTTCGACTTGGAAGTGGTGCGCAGTGAATACAAAATGCCGTGTCGACGATTTATAGAACAGAATGCCGTGCCAAACTATACTCCTATTAGGCGAGCATCGGAAATGCATTTACGGCGGAAATGCATTTACCGGGAGGGCGAGGCTCCTGCCGAGCCAAAGCCAAGCTCGGCAGGAGCCTCGCTCTCCCACACGAAGGCTCGGCAGGTAGATTTCAATCTGCCGCTCGCCTTAGCCCACGGCACCGATATTAACTCACGGAGATTAACTCACGGCACGGAGTGCCGTGCTACACTAGTCCGATTCGGGGTTGTGCGTGCCAGCGACAAGGCGATTTCCTGCACACTTTCCAGAAGTCCAAGCTCCAGGTCGAACGTTCCGTCGCTCAACCAATCCGACCCCTCCCGTTCGCTTCTTTCCATAGCGGGAACAGCATTTTCGTCCAGAAAGGCAATGTCTGCGTTACCAAAACAAGCGTCGACAGCCAGTGCTGAATGAGCTTCCAGTTCGCAAAGGTTTTCGCCGACAAAGCGAGTTTTCGACGTGTTTTGGACAATCAAGGGAATATCCAAGGCGGAACTGGCCGAGCCGGACATGCCGGCTGAATCAGGATTGAGACTACCCAGGGCCAAGACACTATTGCGATTACCAGACTTGCCGTTTGAGTTGGTTCGAAACTGGGCTCGGTAAGAATCCCAGTCCATCGCATGGATATAGGGGGACGGCGGCGAGATTTTGTCGAGCGATGAAGTGAAAAAAGATCTCACAGGGACCTCGCGTGTTCGGAGTTGTCGCAGTTAGACTTGAAAATCAGTCTTTCGATAGCGAAGCAACTGTAGTACGAGAAACTTGCCAAAGGCTGTTTTC
>JANPNA010000340.1:0-17088 GCA_031427235.1 Pirellula sp. | reverse complement strand
ACTGGTGCACCGCCTTTAGTGCTGAAGTCCATCTTCAATGCGGAAAACTCAAGCCCACATGCCCGTAGCTGACCGTCTACGGACTCACGGTGCGGCACGATATAGATTTAACAAGATCCACTACCCTAAAACTAAGCTGTCACAAAGCAATAGGAGTATCAATGTAGTTGGTTGGTTGTCTGGGCCGCAGAGCTAGCCGCGTTGTGAATAGTGTTTTTGAAAACGCGGCTAGCGCCTGCGGCTCAAAAATCGAGCGGCTCGCTATGCTCGTCGAATCTTTATCAGCCGCTACGCCATCAGTCTACGGCATCTACGTTCGTTGCTCCACTCCTTCGCTCCGTGCCTACGCCCAATGGCTTCGCTCCCTGTTCTGCCTCCGGCGACTGGACAGACGGACTCAAGGCGACACGAAAGCCCAGGTTGTAGTTCCGGTGCGACGGGACGCCACTGTAACGCTTCGCGGACCGGCAATTCCAGGCGGTGCCGAGCCAGCTTCCGCCCCGGTACACCCGGTTTGAGCCCGAAGCGTCAAACGAAACTTCGCACCACTCACAGACATTGCCGTGAACATCGTGGAGACCCCAGCCGTTTGGAATCTTCTCGCCACAAAGTGACGCTAGCCTCGATGGATACATCTGACAATAACTAACTAGCAACGTCTCATAGTTACCCATCGAATACTCCGTCTCAGTCCCGGCTCGACATGCATACTCCCATTCAACATCGCTAAGCAAACGGTAACCACTCGCTCCAGGAATCAATCGCCATGCATCGGATTTCGAATTTCCGGAACTCACCTTGGTACTTTTTCGCTCATAGCAAGGCTGACGCCCTTCATGCAGACTCAGCCAGTTGCAAAACATCAACGAATCGTACCAGGACACGTTCTGAGCCGGATGATGTGCCGACGGACTTTGCCGATTACTTACACCCTCCCACTTTTCTGGCTTTTCCTTTTCCGGATACGATACGTCGCTCATGAACAATTCAAACTGACCTCGACTCACCTCGCGATCTGCCACCCAGAACTCTTGGATTCCAGAAATCTCCTGCAGCAAAGAAGCAAATCGGACATCTTTATGTAGATTCGTAAAATCGGGATCCTCTCGTAGCTGCTGCTTGTTTTTGTAGCCTGCACGGATAAGATCTCGAAGAATCTCAAAGGGTCGATCGGCAAATTGCTTTGCCTGCTTTGGACTCTTGGCGAATGCCGCCTTCGCGGAAAGCGAGGCAGCACATGCAATGTTATAGAGATCGGTCTCCGTGTTGGACGGAACTCCTATAGCCAATTCCAATAACCTCGTTGCCTCGGCATAGTCCCCAAGCCAAGCTGGTAACTGAATCTCCATATAAGTCCCGAAAGATTTTGGTATCTTCTGTTGAATATACTTTGTCAGCGATTCTCTGGCCTCAACCGCTTTGTCCATACGGGCCAGCGCAAGAGTTCGGTAATGAAGTACCTCCGGCAGGGGCACGTTTTCGCCATGCACTAGCAACCAATCGAGATCCTCCAACGCCGATTCGATGTCTTCGACCTGGTAATGTGCAATCGCTCTCGTTTTGCGGGGTTCTGGTATATCCAATTCCGAGGCAGCTTGTTGCGACATCGCGGATAACTGCTTGGGGAATGATTCCAATGAATTCTCTAAGTTGACTGGCGCTGTGGGATTGGAGCGGATCTTCAGCATGGTTGCACCCACCGAATTAACAAACCAATCTCGCTGCGGAACGATTTTGTCGCGTTCCGGTGCCTTCGGCTCCGCAATTCCCCAACTTCTCAGCAGCCAACCGGCAGCGCTGTGCGTTGTGGTGTCTCCTTTTTCGACGAACCATCTCGAGGCAAGGCTTTGCCAACGCTCTTTGTCAGCTTCGTTTAGCTTATCGACAGCAATCTGACCGACTGCTAAACACATTCCCGATCGTAGAGCGGGGCTATCACTGCTGGTCACCAAATCATGTATTGCCTTGAGTTGATTCTCCCAGCGTGGAAATTCATCGATAAACAAAGCTCGCTGTTCTGGATCTGGACGATCTTCGATTGCACACATGTCCAGAGCGAACGCGTTATGTCCTAAATTCAAAGCCACGATCGCCAGTTTCGCCTTGCGACGCCATAAGGATTTGTCGTGGCATTTTGCTGATTCCGCTTGGATCGCTCCAACGGCGACCGGCACTTTTTCTTTCAATGCTGTTATGTAATTGCGGGTATCGGGCTCAGCGATATCATCGACCCTGGAAACCAAATAGTCAGCATCCAGTTGCCCATAGTGTGCCAACGCAAAAGCCAGCGATAGTTTGTGACGAGGATTTGTTGCCGATGCAAAACGGGTTTGCAATTCTGGTAAGACTAAGTCCTTTGGCAGTCTTTGCAGTTTCTCCAGGTTAAAGGGAACGCTCGGACCAAGATTGTTCCGGAGCGCTTCCACCGATGTCTGCGTTTGATCCTGAAGATTCTTCCAACGTTCGGAGGAGATCCACTGCTGGATTCCGAATCCTAAAAGTAATACCGCCAACACTAGCCCTCCCCACCAACTTCCATGCACGCGACCGGCTCGATGCATTATCATTCGTTCCAGAACGGTCCACTTCTTGGAATCGGTCAGCGTACGAATGCTTATCCATTCGCTCACGCTGGGGAGTTGTTTGTTCTCACGTTTGTCGCTCCAAGTCACGGCACGTTCTGCGAGCTTTAACTCCGCACGACCCTTGCGGGTCTCGCGTTGTTTGCGTGTCAGCCAGTCGCGGAGCGACGGGACAAGGTAGTCATGCGTCAGTTGGTACTGGGTGGCGGAACTCTCGCTATGTTCTTGCTCCTGAGAAGCTGGCACTAGCCTCGCTTCTTGCTCCCCTCGCCCTCCGGGAGAGGAGCTGGCGGTGAAGGCTTCCCCAGTACTATCCACGGGCGTGATCAATCGCAATTCGCCATCGAGTATGCGAATCAAATCATCGAAATCCCGTTGTCGATTGCCATAACCACACGCGGCTCGCAATTCATCGGTCGATCGCTTGTGCCCTTTAATGTCAGTACCGGCCTCAGGCAACATAGCTCGCAAGACCGATCTGGCTGCATCTTGGTGAAAGCGATGATGCGGTGGTGCGCCAGATGCTGAAAACGTCTCCTCCAGGAATGTCGCTCCCACTCCCGTCGTACCACCAACCTCGCGCAATGATTCCGGCGTCCAAGCCCGGCCTTTCATCATCTCTGCAAACATCGACAGCCGAACCGATATCACCTTGCCATCTTCGGATAGCCCATGTACGGCCTCGGTGATGAATTGCTTGCGATCTTGCTTGTCTTCCTTGCCGTCCGATTCGAGCGTACCGAAGGCACGTCCAAAGGCTTTTAATACCCGCTCCGCATGTGCGATATTAAACAGATCAACTGCCCCGGAATTGGCTCCTTCGACCAGTCTAATATCAAGCTCTCGAAAGAACCGCGTTGCAGCCATCCAGAAATCATCGCGGACCATAACGATCGCTTGAACTCGCACGCCGTCGCATTGCAAGAGTGATTCCAAAAGAGGTTCACCCGCAGCGTTGGGATGCGCGAACAACCACTGTTCGAATTGGTCGATGACCAAGATGAGCTTCTTGCCTCGTGGCAGAATTCGCCCAAGTCGAACTTCGTGGAGTAAATCGACTAGGCTCTTTGTTGATTCCGCCTCCTTGCTATCAAGCTTCTTGCGAATCGATGTCAGAAGCGTTCGTTCGGTCTCGTCAACTGTCGCTTCTAAATAGATCGGCACGATATCCGGTGAAAGCCTCGGCAACAGTCCGGCCTTCATCATCGACGACTTGCCGCACCCCGATGGACCGTATACCAATCCCACCGCAAACGTCTGATCCGCATCGCGCTCCTCGATACGCGACTTCCAAAAGCCAACGGACTCGGGTAGCCCATCTCGGTCACGGGCACCTGGCAACAACTCCAAAAAGAAATCTGCGTCCCGATGGTCAAACGATCGCAAGCCTTTGGGCACAATCTTTAATGTCCGCGAACCAGAGGTAGGAGTTGCCGCGATGGGGGTTGCATCCGAATTGCCTCCCTTGGTGATATTTGTACTGGTCGGGATCGCGGTTGCGAGCCGGACGGACTCTACGGACAGCGAATCGAGCGGAGTTTTTGTCAGAAAAACTTTCAAGTCATCTACGAGATCCTTGGCGCTTGAATAGCGTTCCGATTTGCGCTTGGCCAGCATCTTGAAACAGATACGTTCCAGTTCCTGAGGAACCGATTCTACCCACTGCCGCAGCGGTTTTGGATCGAGTTCTATAATCTGTTCGAAGAGTTCCAGTTGCGAGTTACCTTGAAACGGTCGATGTTCGCATAGCATTTCATAAAAAAGACTCCCAAGGCTAAACAGATCGCTGCGACCATCGACGCGATGCCCCTCGCCGCGAGCTTGTTCGGGGCTCATGTAAGCCGGTGTACCACCAGCGGGCAGTCGCTTGCCAACATCCTGTTCAGCCAGTGCTAATCCAAAGTCAACGAGATATACCCGTTCGTCTTGATCAACGAGAACGTTCTGAGGTTTCACGTCGCGGTGCACAAAACCCTTTCGGTGGGCTTCTCGCAATGCATCGGCTAGGTCAATCATCCACTGGACCGCTTGGAGGTAAGCGGGAGATTTACTCTTTAAGTGTGCGGCGAGATCCTTTCCGACAATAAACTTCGAGACGATATAGATGGGGAATTCGGGTGTGCTCCCGACTTCCAGTACGGGAACGATATTGGGATGTTCCAAGCCCGCGACCGTTCTAGCTTCCTTAAGATAGAGCTCGCGATCTTCTAGTCGCTGGACGAACTGGGGTTTCGGTACTTTGATAGCGACTCTGCGCTGCAACTGCTCATCGTGGCCGAGATAGACGACCCCAAATCCGCCTTGGCCTAGAATCTTCTCAATTCGAAACCGGCCAATATGCTGGGGCATGGCGCTCGTTTCATCGGAAGCACGCGGTGGAAATGGCAGTTCGGTTGATTGGGTTTCAAACGGATCGACGGGCATGTGGGAATTTCTTCATTATTCGCGTAAAGGTTATCTCCCGCTACTGCACCAGCTAACAACGCCATTGTAGTGAAACTTCGTTGGTCGATTAGGCAGCGATGAGGAATTTACGAGGCGAATTTTTGCGATGCATACCACGCATGTGGGCCACAACTGCTTGATAATGAGTTCTAAGCCTTAAATTCTTGCGTAATATGGTTTATAGACGCCAAAGCGCTCAGGGACGTGCCATACGTGAATGCCAGTAACGTGTGGCACGCCCAAAGCGAAGCGTGGGCGTGGTCCGGCGAGGTATGCTGGCCTTGCCCACTAAATGTCAAAATTGCGTTCAAGAACCAAACTGTTACACTACATCCAAGTTGTCCGATACGTAGATGTTAGGCCTAGAGCGGCAAATTCTGGAAGCGACTTGAAAAACATGAGCCAAGATGAGTGCGATCCGTATGCGACCGAGATGCACGAGGGCAAGTTGCATCTCGGTCGATTTCGCGTGCTTCGCCACCATGCTCGTGGCGGCCTAGGGCAGATTTCGATCGCGCTCGATCATGAGTTTAAGCGGGAGATCGCGCTCAAGAGTATCCGCGAAGAATACTCTACCAGCAAACTACATCAAGATAAGTTCAATCAAGAAGCGCTGGTTACGGGCGCACTCGAGCATCCAGGGGTGGTGCCCGTTTATGCCTTTGGACGGGACGAGGACGGCTGCCTTTTTTATGCAATGCGGTTCATTCGTGGCGAAGAATTTGCATCCAAGATCAAAGCCTTCCATCAAGATGTTCGTTCCGGAGTTGAGCCAGCCATGGGGCCGGGCCAGCGGTTTTTAATTCGAAAGCTCATCGACGTGTGCCATACTATTGCTTATGCACATTCTCGTGGCGTAGTGCACCGAGATCTTAAGCCAGCCAACATCATGCTCGGACCGTATGGTGAAACGCTCGTCGTTGACTGGGGGCTTGCGAAACCAATGGGTAGCATTCCTGAGTCTGCGTCACAGGCTCATTCGGAATCGAAGACTAGTGCCATGCCATTGGAGGAGCTAGTATCGATGTCCCATGGTTCGGAAACGCAGGTTGGTCAGACGATTGGAACCATCGTTTACGCACCCCCCGAGCAATTGATTGGGCAAGTTTCGGAAATTGATCATCGATCGGATATCTATAGCCTTGGTGTCATCTTATTTGAACTGTTGATTGGCGAGCCACCGATTAAGTTCATGGAGACCAACATATCGCTCGCGAACTTTACGACGTCTGTCATTAATGGTCGCGTTCCAACTCCAAAGCAGTGTTCGAGCACGATTCCGAAAGCGCTCGATGCCATTTGCCGAAAAGCAATGCTGCCAGCTCAGATAGATCGTTATCAAAGTGTCGATGATTTCCGCATGGACTTGGAACGCTGGATGGACGGTTTAGCTGTTTCAGTCCATCCAGAATCGTTCGGTGAGCGAGCAAGTCGATGGATGCGAGATCACTTAGCCCTCGTTCGGGCAGCTTCGGTTAGCTTGCTGGTCGTTTCCATCGTGAGTATCGTCGCGATGGTGAGCATTAATAAAGCCAAATTGCAGCAGGAAAGTGCCAAGAAGGAAGCGACGGAGTTGCTCGGGATCGCTAGGGAAACAACGGATCAACTGTTGCAGGACACCAGTAATCAACTGGAAGACTTGTCGGGGGCAACGCAGATTCGATTGGATCTTTTGGAAAAAGTGGCGTCCTCCTTCAAGCGTATCGCTGCTGTGAAGACAAGCGATCCAGGGCTGCTACGAGAATCTGCGTCCGCATTCGTGGGGTTGGCAACGGTGCAGCGCATGCTGGATCAGCGAGCGGAAGCCATCGCAAGCTTAGAAAGTGCGATTAGTACTTTTAAGAGTATTCCGAAATCGAGGACTCTTGGAGTCGATGACACGGTTAGTGTCGCAAAAGCACAAGTCGAGCTCAGCCGCGTTTTGAGCGATGATGCAAACAACTCGGCCGCAAAGAATGCCATTGACGAAGCTTTTCAATCGATTCAGAGCTTCTCCGATTCGCCGAAGGAAGTTGGTCGGCAAAGGTTGGTCAAGGGAATGGCTCTCATCCACAAGGGGATCCTCTCAATGGACGCAGGGAATAGTCTTGGAGCCATCGAATCCAACGGACATGCCAAAGAGGTTCTTCGTGACTCCTTGAGGCTGGTTGAGATGGACGTCAGTCAAGCAGAATGGGAGGGACCGTTGCGACTCCAATTGGCTAGATCGCTGATCAACGAAACGAAGTATCTTTCGAGTGAAGAGAACACGGCTAGTGAGATCAAATCTTTGGTTAGCTCCGCCATTAAGCAGTTAGAATGGATCATTAAGCGAGAACCGAAAAATAGGGAAGCGATTAAGACATATGTTTTGGCATTAAACAATCAAGCCCAGTACGAATCCGACAGAAAGGATTTCGATGCTGCGACAGCAAGTTACAAGTCTGCCCTGACTTTTGCGGAAAAGCTACAACAAGAGCAGAGTGAAGTTCTTGAGTACCGAAACCTTGCAACCCTCGCACTTCTAGGGCTGGGCAGTACCGCAATGGCGAGTGGCGATACCGAAGCCGCTAAGAGACATTACGACAAAGCCTACTCCGTCGCTGGCGATTTGACTCAATTAAACAAATCGTCGTTGCGGTTTCGCGTGAGCTTTGCATTGGCGGCGTTTAACCATGCCGCAACGTTACCAAACTCGGAATACGCAAAGAAGATGGAGGTGCTGGTTCAGGCTAAGAATGCGTTGGAGATGAATCCGGCGAAACGCATCGAATTGTCGAAAGAGGCTGGCGACGAAGGATTGATGGAACGGGTGGAAGATAGCATTGAGGACTTGAAGCTCGACAAGTTAATTCAGCAATTGCGAATCGACGAAGCCGAAGGCTTAGCCTTAAGACTGAAGGATTTCATAACCTCTACCGCATCGTTTCCGTCACCGAGAATGCAATACAATTCAGCCTGCAAGATCAGTCAAGCTTGTCAATTGCTGCAGTCCAACCAAGCTCTCCTCGGACTGGAATTAGAGGAGTTTTTGAATGAGGGATGGCGGCGACTGAAGGATGCGATCTCTGGGGAGCCTGCATTTTTCGACGAAGCAAGAAAGGAAGAAGAGCTGGAGTTCTTAATCCGCGGAAAGGGAGAAGGATTTTTCAAAAGCCGTCCACAGCAGTGAATGCACCCACGGTAGAAATGCGAATGGCTATGGAACGCTAGGCAAATGAAACACAAGGCAAGCGGTAGACTTGTATCCAGTGGGAGGGCGAGGCTCCTGCCGAGCTTGACGGAGCTTGACGACGCAATGGTTCGGCAGGAGCCTCACCCTCCCATGCAAAGAATTTACGAGGTAAAATCACCGTCAACAGGTTTGCGGGTAGCCTCGATGTCCCAACGGGGCTTTCGGCAAATCGATTTCGGTCCGCCGCCCGCGTAATCGCGCGTTACCCATTGAGCACCCTTCCTCGCAGTCGAAAGAACGCAAATGTCCCTCTTGAAATTGTTGGTGTGTGCAAGTCTTGTGATGATGCTTCCGCCGGTTAATCCAAAAAGACCGGACACCTCCAGACTCAGTCGCAGTCCGGTCTGGACTAGCTTTCAAGCACTCAAACTCAACGACTCGCAGCTTTCAGATGCGAAAGCGGAGGCCAGCAAACGCAAGCGGGTCGCCATTGTCCCACACGATACTAACGGCACGCAGGCTGAGGTGCTGGTGTATGCGATGTTGCTGGCCAGCGAGTTGTCCTATCATCCGAAGTTGCTCGTCACGGACTTCATGACAAGTCGCCAAATTTTTGCCGATTGCCAGACTCCTGATGCATGCGCACTGGCAGCGGCAAAATACGACATCGATAAAGTCGTTTGGTGCGCCAAAGAGGGAAATGCGCTTCAGGCTAAGATCGTTGATAGATCCAATCCAACGGCAGTGGTAGGACTAGCGGACTTGAGCTTGGCCCCGTCGTGGTTAGAAAGTGTTCCGCAACGACGGAGCGAACTCTTGAATCGTCTTGGACTTGATAGCCAGTCCAGGAAGCAGCAGGTCCAATCGCTTCCATCGCGGAATGTCGCCGCATTGATGGGCTTGGCGAGAGCCAACGTCGAAGCAGCCGGGCTGGCCGTGTTGACCGACAGTGAAGCACAAAAAGCGGGCTGCGAAAAGGCGCTGGCCGTATTGAAGGAAGCGATCAAGAATGATCCCGACCTCATCGAAGCCTACATCCTCAAGGCAAGCTTTCAGGACGAGCTAGGACTGGTGGCAGATGTCCAACAGACATTGCGAGACGCGTTCTCTCGTCGCAATGCGGCCAAATTAGATCCCCTTGCGAACTTGGAGCTAGAAGCGGACTACTCACGTTTCTGCCTCAACAACATGGACGCAGCTCTCGAACGCTATTCGAGCATGGCCGAAATCGATTCGGCAAACCTGAGAGCCAACTGGGGCATCGTAGATATTATTCTAACCGGCAACGGCACCACCCGACCGGGGCCGGAGGACCTCAGCGAGGCCGCGAAGTTCGCTGCGATCCTCGTTTCGCACCACCCGCATAGCGGTGTTGCTCAAGCGATTCGTAACCAAGCCATTGGAAAGTAGCGGCGTTTTTATGATTATGCTATGCGTTCGAATGGTATACGTGGTTGCTATCGCAGTGGGACTCGTGTGTTCTGCGTCTGCCATCGCCGAGGATGTCAGTCGCGACCAAATGGAAGTGGCAAAGAAGCAAGCCGAGGAGTCGTATCGCAATTACATGGCTTCCGGCAAGACCGACATTGCCATTGACGAGTTTTTGAAATGCACTCGTGTATTCGAAGAGTTATCCCGCGATTATACGGGCGATGACAAACTCACCTTTCGGTTGCATTTGGGCAAGTTGAAGACGAAAGCCTTCGAAAACGAGACCGCCGTAAAGCTGTTTGAGGAAATCGAACGAGACGGCGTGGTGGGTTCTGAGGAGCGAGTTGAGTCGCGAACGTTGCTCTTCGACATTCGCTTTAAGAATGAAACAGGAGACGTTAAAACGGGACTCGACGTTCTCCGCGAAGCTGCTCAGTTGGAAGCAACGAACCAAAACCTCTACCATGTTGTGCAGTGGGAAATACTTCAGAAACTCGCAATCAAAGATCTGTTATTTCGAGTGGGCTCCGCGAATTCGGTCGACGAGAGAAAGCTCCAATTGGGCAAGGAAATTGCAAGACTCGAAGATGAGATGAGCGAAGCTGGCCTACCTGCAGAAATTGTCAAGTTGGCACAATTCGGAAGAGTTTATCTAGCAAGTGCCATAGAGGACTTTGCAATGCTCCACACAGCTTTGACGGAGTTGCAACCAGCTATCGAATCACCTTTGATCGCCCCGCAATGGAAAGCATTGCTCTGGAACAAATGGGTCGATCAACATATCAAGCAACGCAATTTTAGTGCCGCGCTCATCGCGCATCGCAAGTTGGAAGAGGCTGCAGCGCAGACTGAAGACGTGGAATTGATTGTCATTAGTTTAAGTCAAAAGGCATTCCTTTATCTTCGAATGGGGGACTACGCCAACGCCAGACGATTGTTGGAAGAGACACGCCTCTTTCAATTGCAGAACCCCAATCTCGAACAGTCTATGAACTGGCGTATCAACATGTCGAAAGCCCTCGAGGGGGATCGAGAGTTTTTACAGGCTCGAGAAATTCTTGTGGAAGCGCTCGGCATCCTCGACCGTCCCGAGGTATCCGGTGATCCGCAAGCCAATGCGTTGAAGATTAACGTATTAAACAACCTCGGGGTCAGCCACTATTTGACAGGAGAATTGGACCGGGCAGCCGAGTTGCTCGAAAAAACCCGAGCCCTCATCGAGCAGCATTCCATGTCCAATCACATGATTGCGGCTGAGTCGATGATCAACTTGGGGTGGATTGAGTTAGCTAGAAAGCACCCTGAAAATTCAGCCCGATTCTTTAAAGATGCGGCCAAGCTCGTTGTATCGGTCGCGACGGAAGATCATGTTCGTTTTTCGGAAGCGCTTGCAGGTGCAGCCCGGGCTTACCTGGCGCTCGGCGACCGAATGAGAGCTGCAAAGTTGATTCGTCGGGCAGAGGAATTGGCATACCGAAAGCTGATAAAAGATCTCCAGTCGATTTTTGATCCAAGAGATCGAATCGCAATCCTTCAAGAAACGAGAGTGCATCCGGAAAGTATTGCATGGCCAGGAATATTTGATAGTTATCTTGAGTTGGCGGTCCCGCTGGAATTGCCTGTAATAGAACAGTTTGACGTTGTGATGCGATGGAAAGGTGTTTTGAATCGGCTTGAGAGTGCATCGCAACGAAAGCAATTGTATCAAGGTATGGCCGAGGTTCAGGGGCTCGAAAACCAATTGAGGGAAGTCTATTTCCGACGCGTCTCGGTTCTGCAAAACAAGAAACGGCTTCAGGAGATCAATTCGATCGAGACCCAACTCCAAAATCTTCGGCGAACGCAAAGCGAATCGCATTTAGCAAAGCCTCAAATGGTTAGCGGTGGCGATACCAAGTCCGTTTTGCATTCGCTGAAGAGAGACTCGGCCCTTGTTTCCATCGTGCAGTTTCGAACGTATCGACAGCCCGAGGCGAATCAAGCCATCGGTTCATCCGGGGAGTTTGTTGGGTTCGTGGCCAACGGAGGCGAAATCACTCGCGTTTCGTTGGGCGAGGCCAGCGAGTTGGAGTCGGCAGTCACGCAATGGATTAAGACCATCACGGATCAACATCCCGATGAACGCCAAGCAGCACAGCGCGTTGCCAAGCTCGTTCAATCTCCGTTGTTGCCAATTATCTATGGACTGGATCGTTTGACAATTCATGCAGATGGGGTGGTCCATTCGTTGCCTTGGGGAGCGTTGCCGGGTGTCGGTCAAAGCAAATTTTGGATTGAGAACATTGCCTTTGAAAATGTCCTGGACTTGAAACCTGCCGAATCCAATTCAAAGGATTTGCGTGAGCCCTCGCTGTTGGTGGTAGGTGACGTTGATTATGGGCCGTTAAGCGATTCCTGGCCACGACTTACAGCAACTCGCGGCGAAATCCTGGGCGTCGCCAATACGTTTCGAAAGAAGTTCCCCGCTGGCGAAACGGCTTCCTTGACAGACATTCACGCGGACAAACCCTCCGTGGCGGAGAAGATTTTCGGCCGGCGATTTGTTCATTTCGCGACCCACGGTTTGTATTTGAAGAGGGGCGACAATGATGCGTTCGGGCTGATTGATGCAACGTCGTCGCTCGACACAGGGCTCGTTTTAGCAGCGTCTGCCAAAGGCCAGTCGCCTGCCAGTCAGTTTTTGACAGCGTCCGAAGTGATGGCCATGGACTTAGGGCAGATGCAACTAGTTGTTCTTAGCGCTTGCGAGACTGGACTTGGCAAGTCAAAAGCGGGGCAGGGAATCGATGGCCTGGTATTCAGCTTTCATTCGGCGGGAGTGGAGCAAGTCGTCAGTTCTCTTTGGCAGGTTCGGGACTCGGAAACCAAAGAGTTGATGACTCGCTTTTACGAAAACCTATGGCAGGCAGGACTCTCTCCTTCGGATGCTCTTCGGAAAGCACAGAGAGATTTCTTTCAGAATGCCGAGTTAAGTCAGCCCATTTACTGGGCTGCATTTACTGTCAGTGCTCGCGGCGTTTCGCACTAAGGCGTGCAGCAGTCTGGTTTGTACCCTGAAAGTGGGGCCACCCCTATAAACATTTTGGCAATGCCTAATCGTTTGAAAAACAATGGGAGGGCGAGGCTCCTGCCGAGCTGGCATCGCATTGGTTCGGCAGGAGCCTCATTATGGTTTGTATCCGCTGATATCAATGATCTTATTGCCGTCGACAACAAAGCGGGTCTGACCGGTGCGATTGGAATAGTCCTTGAGGGTATCCGCCATGATGGTCGTGAGAGCCGCTTTGCGAACAGGACTCAGTTCGGAATAGGTCAAACTCTGCCCCGTAAGTGCGGTGCGGTCTGATATTGGCCGCTTTATTGTCGGTGAATTAGGAAAGAAGCGCGGGTCGACAGCATTTACATAATTAACGTCGGTATTCGTTTTCACTTTGTCGTTGGCATCGTTGCCGTTCGCATCCTTCACGATCTGTCGATCCTGATCGCTGCGGCGAATTCCAAAGGTAATTCCACCATTTGGATCGGTTGAAACACGGAATTCGCCCAGTGCGAAGGTTGCATTGCCATTCAGTTTGGCTCGCTCATCGACGAGTGGTGCCGTACCAATGATCGCTGGTCCGCTGGGATTTTGGCCCACAAGACCGGTGATGCCGATATTGCTATTCAGGCCACCATTAGATGGGGTGGATGCTTCAGGAACACCATATTGCTCTAGCTTGACCGTATGCGCATCAAACTGAGGTACCACGAGTGTCTTGGGCATGGGACTCGACGCGGTGAATGCGTCGGTAATGACTTGGCTTGTTGGCGCTTGACCGACTCCGATGGAATAATAATTCTGCATTCCTATCGTTGTTCTTTCCGCTGAGCTCAACGTAACATCCTTGAGCTGAATGTTGTTTTCAGCGGTCACCAAATGAATGGCACCGGGAAAATTGCCTCCCGCAGGGTATCGCGGGTCGCCAGGAGTAACAGGCTGACCAGGAAAAGAATCTACAACCTGTCCTTGAAACGTCTGCTGATTGGCATCGGCAAACAAACCACCGGACGAATAGGCACCGGAGGAGCCGGAGAACGAACCGAGACCAAGCGAGCTGTTTCCCGTAAAGGAAGTGCCCGTGCCACCTCGACTGCCTGAGCCTTGGGCGTTGTTTCCGCCGCGAAGTCGGCGTCGGCGTTCTTCTTCGTCCGCCAAACTGTTGGCTTGCGAAGTATTGGCTGTTGGCGATGGATT
Source organism: Pirellula sp. (assembly GCA_031427235.1). Taxonomy (GTDB): domain Bacteria; phylum Planctomycetota; class Planctomycetia; order Pirellulales; family Pirellulaceae; genus JBKCUI01. Next base: position 3,242 of record JANPNA010000340.1, on the reverse strand, counting down.
TGCATTGCTATTGGGTGTGGGAATCGGGGTTTGCGGTGGCGGGGCTGCGGGTAGTGTTAATGGCGGGCTGGTTTGCTGGGCGGAAGCGAGTCGAACTTGACCTGCATCGATCTGCCAGCTTGTGCCACTCACTGCCCCGACACGGCCATCGCTTAACGAGTAGGTTTCGCCAGTTCGAAGCCCGACTGCGACTTTTTTGGAGGAAAGGAGTTTGGCCGAGCCTGCAACCAATTGAACGGTAGACTTGTTTCCGGTACGTTGAAGCCGCACGATAGAGCGATTCAAAAAGACACGTGACTCCGAGGTGCTCAGCTCCATTGATTGTTTGCCACTATGGACCACTCGCACTTCACCTTGAATGACTGCGAATCGAAGACCATCGCCGGATTGCTGAATGACAACTTGGCTTTTCTCCGCCATGGTTACCGATGCACCATCATACACCGACAAGGCGAGCGTGGCACCTTCGCCAGTTACCAGCATATCGTTGACGCTAAAACCGGCTCCGTAAACGGCAGCCAAAGGTTTTTCCTTTCGGATGATTCGCGATTCTCCTGTACACAGTGTCACGGCTCCCAGCCACTCCGATTTTTTATCCGTCGATTGGAAGACCTGTGCTTTCGAAGGATTCGTCAACGCGAAAAGCATGACAAAGAAAGCTGGAATGGAGAATTGTCGCAACATAGTCGTATCCATACAAATGCCAAAAGAATGCGAATGCTCAAATGCACTAACGGGTAGAGAAGATGAGTTGAGTGCTTACGACGTGACGTTCGTAATCGTAGAACCCGACACCAAAGAGGTTTGCCGTATTCGAACTATTGTCGATATAGGTATAGTCGAGCCGGAAGCTTACCGGGAGTTTGAAGTTCTTTTGCAACCCTGTCCGCACTTCGACACGGCGGTCGTTGCGAGCGCGTTCGTAAAAGTCGAGCGAGTTTGAGTTCTCATAGTCATCAAAAGCATAACGGGTATCGAGATCCCAAATCCAACCTTTGGCCAAAGGCCGTTCGATTCGGCCTGTTATCATATGACTTTGACGATCAAAGTCGGTCCCTTGAGCGAATGCTTCGGAATATTGGTAGCCCGCGTATAGCCTGCCTTGACCGCCGAATGTATACAACGCTTGCGTTGCACCGACGCGGTAGATGTCAGCGGATTGGTTTTGGGCGTCAATCAACTGGGGCGCACGATTGTCGATTGGGTTGTATTCGAAATAGGCAGTCGTGTGTCCGTTTTCCTGTAGTCGAGTGACGGAGGGCGTTAGGCGATGGTCGTTCGCAAACTGAACATCGTTGACAAGCGTATTGTGGAATTCGTATCGGAGCGAGCTCAACCAGTTCTCGGTCAAGAGAACGTTGGTGTAGCCGCCGCCCATATAGTCACCAATATTGAACTGGGTCAAATTGTATTGAAAGGTGTTGTAGACACCTGCTAGCAGACCAGCGTTGACATTTTCGCGATCCACGACTTTTAAATCGCCGGAGGCTGCGATGACAAAACGGGCATCGCTGTGTTTGAAATTGGACCCAAGGCCGGTGAAGAATGGGCGCAGGGGAACGTTGCTATCGTAGTCGTTCGCCATGAGGACCGTGAAGTTGAACGGTCGATTTAATTGCGCACGTCCCAGCGATGGAGTTTGGTAGGTTTGGCGACCTTCCGGTGTTCGAACGGTCAACAGCCTTTGTTGAGCATCGACGGGGACTTGCATCATCGCAAGCTGGATATGCTGCGCCTCGTCAGCGCTATAGCCAGCCATTTGAAATGTCTCACTGGCGCTTTCCAAGTCGTCGAGTTGAACTTCGGCTGCGCCTCGCAGGTAGATGGCGTACTGGTCATCGCTATGTTTCGCAAGGTATTGATTGACAACGTTTTTTGCGAGCGCGGGTTTCCTGCTATGCAAGTAGGCAGTGGCCAGATATTTCTTGGTGTCGGAAGGTGCATCAGGCGCGTCGCAGATTTGGTCGAGAAGCGTTGCTCCCTCTTCGGTTCTGCCTTCGTTGAGCAGCCACATCGCCTTGGAATAGGTTTTGGCAACGTCACCGTCCGAAATTTGTTCGAAGGCTGTCAAGGCGGCATCGAACTTACCGGAAGCAGCCTGAAGCATCGCGTTCGAGAAATCCAATTCGTTGCTGATATCGTCTTTCGTATCGCTTAGTTGTATTCGAACTGCGGGAGGAGGACTGTTGTCGTCGGCCTCGCATGCAAAACCGATATTTGCAAACGACAGCAAAACAAGTGGGATGCCAAAAGATGCTTGGCGTTGCCGATGGCGTTTCGTATTGAGAGGTGGGATCATAGCAATTCCTGCGCCATCACTGCAAATTCACATGGAATGGAATGGGTAAGCAATGAAAGAACATTGCCGAATTTAATTCTGACAACACTTTTGTCGGTTCTGAGGGGGAACTGCGATTAGCTAAAGTCGACAAGAAATCGCTCGTTGCCATTTTGGAAAAGGCCTGATTTTGGTGGTTTTGCTTCACTTTCTGAGGCAAATGGGGATTTGCATTGAGAGATCCACGATTAGTTCGACTTGCGAAAGTGCCGCTACGCCCGCAAACTCGCCGCAAACCCCCTAGTTGGAGAATGCGCCAAAACCCTTGCAGAGTGCCAAGGTTCCAACTAGGTTGAGGGGCTAAGTTCGAGTCCAGTTTGAAACAAGAAGTATTAGAGAGTTCCGTTTTTCGCGAGGGTGAGTTCCGTGCTTGTTAGATCCAAAGCGGTGGCGTTTTTTTGTTTGATCACGGTAACGGCACTCATGCCAAGCGAGGCGATGGCGGATGGTCCACTGGTGCGATTGTTTCCAAGGCGGACCATCGAGCAAGCGACTCGGCCATTGCTGCAACCCAATCATCAGGCTGGAAGCGTTGGCAGCACGGGAACAACTTCGGCCAACCAATCGGCCAACAGCGGAACATCGCGATTGCCATCGGGTCGCAACTACTACCAAGGACGGTACTACGGCAATTTCAACAACCGCTTTTACGGTCCACAGTACGGGTACTTCTAGCCCTTCGGTTATTCCAATGGCATTTTTAACGTGGCTCAGGCAATTTTGCTTTTGAGTTATCACGCATCCAACAATCGCAAATCATAAAGTGAACAACAAATGAAAAGAAGACGGACTGGTTCTGCTCGAAGCTATCGTAAACTAGTCCTTGAATCGCTTGAGTGTCGTCGGTTGTTTGCAAATGGATTCCAGACCGCGCCGGGCGTTCCAGTTGCCGCCAATTTCGTTG
>JANPNA010000339.1:0-10482 GCA_031427235.1 Pirellula sp. | reverse complement strand
GGACTAAGTCGTAACAAGGTAGCCGTAGGGGAACCTGCGGCTGGATCACCTCCTTTCTAAGGATAATTACAGCTTGGAACGCTTGTCGTTCCTCGCACATAAGTGAGCATGAATCTTGTTTCAGGAAAAACTCATCTAGCTTGCGTTGGTCAACAACGCACGTGACAACCACCAGATTTCAAAATAGAGAAGCCCGGCTTAGTGCAAACTAAGTCGGTTTTTTTTGCCTTCAGTGTAGAACAACAGTGTAGAACAGTTTTCCAAACTGTTCCCGCCCTGCGTCTCAGCATCCACACCCCGTCGCGCTGCCCTTGCTAAGCTGACCTGCGGTCCGGCGCGCATTTTCCGACTCGCAACCGCCCGGATCACGGTTCGGAGAACCGTGCTACACTGTCGGTTCGGAGAACCGTGCTACACTGTTTTCGCGCTGTCCCTGCTTAAGCTGACCTGCGGGGCCGGGGTGGCGATTTACGGCAACTTTTCCCAACCTGCACCCCGCGTATCTATCCTCTCCATCCCAACGCGCAATGAGAAGCCTGACTTCAACGAGCTGAGACTTGCCTACCACAACGGCTTTACATCGTTCACCGTAGATTAGAATGAAGGCGATTTGTTATTTGCCCATCTGAGGAAATTGACATGAAGCTTGCCACCGTTGCGGTCTATTACGAGCCTACCAAAGCCTGGATCGATTTGAATTTGCTCGAATCTGAGGGAGTCCAGGCGGTAATGGAAAATGAAACCCTTCTTCAAAATGTTTGGTTGTTGGGAGAAGCCGCAGGTCAGATCCGACTCATGGTTGCAGAAGGGGATTCGGAAAATGCTTGCAGAATCTTGGAGAATAGACCTAAGGTTGACTTGGCCGAGCTCGACGAGTTGGCTATGGAATCCGTGCCGGACGAAGACTCCAAACTACTCTTCCAATACCCCTATCTGGACGCTATCGATATTGAAGATGATCCGCCCGAAGAAGCCAAGACGAATGAAGAAAACCTGATAGAAACAGCCAGCGACGCAAGGCTTAACGCGAGAGAGCTGCTAATTGATCGAGCTTTACGCGGCTCGTTAGTTACATACTTTTTCCTTCCCATTTCCATCCTCGTCGCCTGCCTTCTTTTTCGAATCCTGATCTCTGAGGAAACGGTTCGCCCCAAGTATCTCCAAAAGCTGATCTGGACAAGCGTTCTTAGTCTTCCTGTTTTTCTAGTCGTCGTTTACTTGCTTAGAGAGATGCTACGGCTAACGCTCTTGAACTAAGCCCTCAAAATTCCGGTTGATCAAGAATCCTTCGACCAAGCTCGACGATCCGCAACCGAGCTGCATCCGCTCTCTTAAGCTTTCTATGGCCAATTCCCACTCATCGATGTCAACGCACAGTTTTGACCATCGATCTAGAGGGATGGTAAATATCCCCCGAGTTAAACTCGGGGGCATTCGACCGCCCGATGGTGAGCGGGCATTTCTCGGTTGCGGCACGAGTCTGAATTCCCAAGGAAGCACTAGGAGAAAATGTTTTCGTCCTGCGAATCTTCTCCAAATGCATACACGGACATTCCAATACAAATCGCCAAGATCACGAAAAACGGAATCAAGAAATGCTGATACCAAAAGGGTAACGCTCCCAGCATTACCATCCACAACAACAGTGTTCGCAACGAAAATTTCATCGGAGTCCTGAGCGGGAGCTGGCGGTACTGGACTGCTTCGTTTCACGGATGCACTCATTTTCCACCGTGTAGACGGACGGAACTTTAGCTCTAGAATCATAGCGGCTAGAAGCCTACGCCACAAATTGGTGCAACATGATTAACGCCATAATGCTTCATTCCCTTTTATTTCCAATCCCGTTCGAGATCACTCTATGCCGAAACTAGCCGCCTTCCCTAAAGCTTACATGCATGCACTCTGCAAAGATGGCTCGATGAAGCTCGCCCAATGGTTTGAATTGGCTGCAACCTTGGAGATCGATGGTCTGGAGTTTTATGCAGGCTTCCTTGAGATGTCCGACACTGCCATGTGGCCGTCGTTTCGAAAGCAGGTTGAGTCGATGGGAATGACGATACCCATGCTGTGCTGCTCCCCCGATTTTACCCATCCAGAGTTGGCTTTTCGAAATCGGGAAATCGAAAAGCAGAAGCGCTGGATCGACATGACTGCCGCTTTGGGGGGCAGCTATTGCCGTGTTTTGAGCGGTCAGCGGAGACCGGAATTGACCAGCCAACAAGGAGTGCGGCTGGCGGCCGATTGTATCCAATCCTGCTTGCCCCACGCCGTTCAAAACGGTGTGACTTTAATCCTAGAGAATCACTACAAAGATGACTTTTGGGAGTACCCAGAGTTTGCGCAAAAAATGGAAGTATTCTGCTCGTTGGTGGATGCAATCGATCACCCATCTTTTGGTGTCAACTACGACCCGAGCAATGCCTACATTGCAGGTGACGATCCGATCGAGTTGCTAAAACGGGTTTCTCATCGAGTGTTGACCATGCACGCAAGCGATCGTTACCTGATCGAAGGAACGCTGGATGACTTACGACGCGAAGAAGGTGGAGCGGCAGGCTACGCCAAACGATTGCGGCACGGTGAGATTGGACAAGGCTTAAATGATTACGATGCGATCTTTGGCGAATTGAAGCGTGTTGGCTTTGACGGCTGGATCAGTATCGAAGACGGAGTCGACGGTATCGATCAATTGCAACGCAGCGCGGCCTTCCTTAAGAAAAAGATCGGACAGTATTGGCCGTAGTGCTTGTCAGGACTAAAAATCGGGGTTGCAACATAGAGTAGCTCGGCACTTCGTGCCGAGAAAAACGGCACGGAGTGCCGTTCTACACTGTGGCGGTTCGTTCTGCAACGAGGCAATACTCACGACGGTTGTGAGCAAGCTGCCTAGCCTCGACACGATCGAAGCCCCAGGACTTTACCCGTTCGATGTGTTGCGGGATCTCCTTGGCATGTTCCCAAGTCGACAATTTGATCGTCAGAATCAACCCTTTGAATTTGGAGGTTGGATAAGTCACGATGGCTTCCACCGTGTCGAGAGTGTAGTTTGGAGCTACATTGGCATCGCAGATCAGGTAACGAAATGTCTTGAAGAGTCTTCGTTTGACTTGCTGGGATTTGGATCGCCAGTGTTCAAAACGCGGATTGTCCGCGATGGCTTCGTCCATGTCGGCCGGGTCGATACCAACGACTTGCGCTCCCAGGTCGAGAAGTCTTTGACAAGCTCCACCAGGCGACGAACCTATTTCGACAACTCGGTCCCCCGCTCGAAAAGGCAAACGACTCCACGGAATTGCTTCTGCAATTTTTAGGTATGCCCGACTAATCATGTTTTCGGGGATCGCAACGGCAAAGACACCGCCTGGCCATCCGTCGGCCTCGGTTTGGACTGGCTTGGCCGCAACCCACCATTTGTTAGGTTCCAAGAGGATGACTTCTAGAAGTTTGGTCCCAATACTTGCGATCGTGTTCACCGAGTGGGTTCTAGGATCTTTGCGTTCGGAAAGGGCTTTTCGGAACTGATCTGCGATCGAGTCGGCCAACAGAGATCGTCCTGGTTCGAATCCGTTCCAACCGGGTAGCGCCACGTCTCGTTGCCAAATGTGCAAGCATTCCCAATCGGCGGCCAAGTATTTACCGAGGATCTGCTCAATCAGTTCAGTGGAATTGTCACCCTCGAATTTGTCCAAGGCGTGACCGCTGGCGCGAATGAGAGGGGACTGCGGCAGCGCCCGAGACCAAGCAGGAGTGTCCAGATCGGATTTAAGGGTGACGAAGCCCTTTTGAGAATAGGCCAAGCGATAGGGGCCCTCAGGTTCGCAAAGTTGGGCTTTGATCGTCGCTTCCGCACCGTATTGACACGAAATGTAGACGTAGGAGCTATGGAGCGGTGTTGTCATTAAGTGGAGGAGCGGCTAGCAAACAAGTTCGGCGGATATTTAGAGCAGTGAGTGAGAATAGTCGAAAAACGCAGGTTAGGAAGACATCGCAGGCACTCATGTTCGGGAATGCAAAACGAGCGTACCGAGTTGCAATTCGACGCAATTATCCAAGAAAAGCGATCGATTCTAGCACTTGGCAGTGGACGATTCCGCCTTGCCTAGCCTATAAATAGTGCTTAGAAAAGAGGTGCGGAGCAGGATTCCCTAGCTTTGTCGATCGAAATTTCACGTTGAAGATGCTTGAAGGAATCACTTAACCAAACTTTATGGCCAAAAAAGAAGAAGCATTTGAAGTTGAGGGAACGGTAACGCAGGCCCTAGCCAATACACGTTTTCGAGTCCAATTGGAAACAGGATCTGAGGTATTGGCTCACGTTGCGGGAAAAATGCGGAAGAACTTCATTCGTATCGTGCCTGGCGACAAAGTTCGCGTTGAGCTATCGCCCTATGACCTCACCAAAGGTCGAATTGTTTTTCGAGAGCGATAGTCAGAATCCAATGTCGCCTTTCGCTCCGCGAAAGTGCTTTAATGAAGCGCACTTTCGCGGAGCGAAAGGCGACAGACAAAGGCGACAGAGAATGCGACACGCCCCGAGCGTTGTTTTACGGCGGTTGCTTGAAAACTCCTATCTACGGTCTGCTTGAGATCGTCTATAACTAGCTGCTAATTCGTCAGCAATCCGTTAATTTATTCCAAGGTTGGGTGGGTTGCTGCGAAATGTTCTAGCCCAAAGTCAGTCAATTCCGAGTCAATTCCGAGTCAATGGAGTCTTGTTCATGAAGTTTAGATGGTTATCCGCAGCAGTATGTACTGCCACCCTTGGGTTGGCGACATTGCATTCCATGGGCCAAAGCCACGCACAAGGCAAGAGTACCGCACCCAAAGCAGCCACGGTAGTTGCCGAGAAATCCGAAGACGGTGCTGTCGTTGTTGTTGCGATAAACGCGATTGATTCCCTGCTGCCCAATATACAGCATGTTGCGCGCATGGTTGGAGCGGGTGCTGGGGCTGGAATCGTGACCACCACTTTGAATCAGTTCGCAGGCGGTCTGGATAGGACACGCCCCTTCGGTGTTTTCGTCAATCTCGATGAAAGTGGCCAGCCTGCACCCATTGGATGTTTGCCTATCGACGACTTAGAGCAATTCTTTGACCAGTTGAGCGCCGTGGTTGGTGAGCCCAACGATTTGGGTGATGGACTTTATGAATTTAGTATCGGAAATAATACAATTTACGCCAAAAAGGTTGGCAAATGGCTTTATGTCGCTCAGTCGGAAGATGCACTGACGGATGTCGCCGCAAACATGGGTGATGTCCTCGTCAAGATGATCCAAAAGTACGACGTTCGCATTCAAGTCAATCCGCAAAACATTCCGGAAGAGGTCATCGATTTCATCGTCGGACAAATGCAAGCGGGAATGGAACAAGGAATGGCGGCGCAGCGCGCGAACCTCGATGAAGACGATGCGGAATCGGCTCGCGCGACGTCGGAACAAATGATCGCTCAGATGCAAGAAGGGATCGAAGGTACAGAAAAGATGGTCATTGGCTTGGCGATCAACAAGCAAGAGAAGCGTACCATTTTGGACTTCGGATCCCAATTCGTAGCCGATTCGAAATACGCCAAGCAAATGGAAAAATTGAAGGCCAGCAAAACCACTGTCGGAGGTGTTCCTCAGGACGCTTCGATGATGGCTTTGCAAACGTTCCAACTTGTCGCACCAGAAGAAATTGCTCAACTGGAAAAGGCACTTGAGGGTTCGCTCAAAGCTGCGTTCAAGTCTATCGACGAAGGTGCCAAGAACCCTGAATCGGCCACAAAAGCCAAAGAGCTTATCGAAAAAGCGGTCGATATTTTGATGGAAAGCGCCAAGCTTGGAAAAATGGAATCTGCTTTTGATATCAATGTTGAAAGCGATTTGAACATCGTTGGGAGTGTTTCGGTTGCGGATGGTTCCAAGATCGAATCGCTTGCCCGCGAAATTTCAGCGGAACTGGTTAAGGAAAAAGTGCCAGTCCAATTCAAAATCAACACAGGAAAGCATGCTGGGTTTAACCTCCACAGCGTTTCGGTTCCCCTACCACCCAATGCAGCAGAAGCCGCAAAAAAGGTGTTTGGTAGCTCGGTCACGTTGGCGATTGCAACCGGCCCCAAGGCGGTTCACATCGCGGTTGGAAAGAACTGCGATGCCAGCGTCAAGAGTGCCATCGATCGATCTTTGGCCAAGCCGACTGCTCCTGCCGAAATGCTCAAGATGCGTTTGGTACTTTCTCAATTGCTGAATTACATTCAGAAAATTGAGGCGACTCCGGTTTCCGAAGCCATGCTCAATGCAGCGGTCGCTGGAAATGATCGCATTCTTGTCGAAAGCCAGTCGATCGAGCGTGGCATTATCGTTCGCTTATCCCTGGAAGATGGCGTGATGAAAGCCATTGCAGCGGGTGTAAAGGCTGGCCAACCTGGAGGCTTTTAGGTTTCTACAGTACGCAATACAGTGCACCAACCAGTATGCGAATGCCCCCGAGTTTAACTCGGGGGATTTTTACCATTCCTCTAGAGAGCAGATGGTCAGAACCCCTGGCGAGAAACCGACGGCATGTGAATGCCCCCGAGTTTAACTCGGGGGATATTTACCATTTCTCTAGAATAGATGGTCAGAACCCCTGACATTAAGCCAGGGGAATGCAACATGAATATGTCCGTCCTTTCCAATGCAAACGCAGCCGACTCTTCAAAAACGAAGATGGAGGCGGATTTTGCCAGGGCCTATCAAGCACAACTCGCATGGAGCCAGCGCAAGATTGCGGACAGGACTGCGGTCCTGTCCAAGCTTAGGTCTCTGCTCGTTGAGTCACGTCACCTCATCGCCAAAGCCATTGAATCCGAATCCCGCCAGGACTATCGCGAAACAATATCTTCCGAGTTGATGCCGCTGGCCGACTCTGCCAAGTGGCTCAACAAGAGAGCCAAACGCATTTTGGCACCGAGATACCTTGACGGTGGTGGGTCACCTCTATGGCTCGGGCGACTGCGGTCAACTGTTCATCGTGTGCCGCTCGGGCTGGTGATGATCATCGGCACATGGAACTACCCGTTGTTCTTGCCAGGGGTGCAAATCCTGCATGCCTTGGCCGCGGGGAACGCCGTTGTCTTGAAACCTGCATCAGGCTGCGATCGTGTGTCGTATTTGCTGGTCAGTCTATTGATTCGAGCCGGAGTTCCAGCCGAACTCATCGTATTGCTGGATAGCTCTGTCGAATCGGCCCAGCAAGCTATCGAGATTGGTGTCGACAAAGTCATTATGACAGGCAGCAGTCGATCCGGTAGAAAGGTGTTGCATTCGTTGGCCGAAACCCTTACCCCATCGGTGATGGAGCTGAGCGGCTGCGATGCCATGTACGTGCTGCCCGGGGCTGATATGCACCGCGTTTGCGACCTATTGGTATTCGGTCTACGACTCAACGGGGGAGCGACATGCATGGCGCCACGGCGAGTTTTTGTGCCGAAGAAATCCGCCGAGGTGTTTCATCGATTGTTGCAACAACGGCTGGAAGATCCTCGTCAAAAAAGCTGGACAACCAAGCTCTCGCCGCAGACTTACCAACAGTTATGGGAGGGTGTCGAGGACGCCATCCGAAAGGGAGCTCGTGTTTTTTCGGGTGAGCCTCGACGCAGCGAGATTGCGATCGCCGACGAACCTTCGAAACCGGTGGTTTGCGGTCACTTCGTGTTGACGGACGTGACCGCTGAGATGCAGTTATGCTCAGCGGACATCTTTGCACCGCTCGTCATGATCATTCCCGTTGAGGACTGGTCGGATGCCCTGCGAGCCGATTCTCGCTGCCCCTTTGCGCTGACCGCCTCAATCTTTGGTCCCATCGAGGACGCGCTGCGAATCGTTCGGTTCGTCACTGCTGGATTCATCACCATCAACGACATCATCCTACCCACGGCCGACCCGAGACTGCCTTTCGGCGGTCGAGGCGAAAGCGGTTTTGGGGTAACGCGTGGCAACGAAGGACTCTTGGAGATGACTTTTCCCAAGGTCGTTTCGACCCGATTGGGATCCTGGTTGCCGCATGCGAAGCTGCCCGAACCCGCAGATGAAGAATTACTAGACGGCTTGCTACAATTCAGCCATCACAGTCGCCTAAAAACCAGATTGCAAGGTCTAATGCAAACGGTGAAAGCCGCTATGTCCCAGCGAAAGTCATCGGCCAAAAGCCAGCGAAATCCGCCGGCAGCGAAGCAAAATGCACTTTAGGTGTCGCAAAACAATCAATGACCGGTGGCATGGGCGTCCCGCCCGTGAAAACGCAGCACTCGGGCGAGACACCCAAGCTACTTAATGGTTAGCAACACCCTAATTCCAAAATAGAATTGAGAATTTCATGATAGAGCGGTCCGCCAGAGTCTTGAATGTTGGAGTGATCGGCGGAGGCCTGGCCGGTCTCGCCGCCGCGTGCACGCTTGCTGCACGAGGCCACAAAGTGACGTTGTTGGAGAAAAACGAATGGGTTGGCGGCAAAGCGGCCGTGCTGCACCAGGACGGTTTTCGGTTCGACATGGGACCGACCATTCTGACCTTGCCATCGGTCCTTCATCGCATCTTTCGCGAGGCCAATCGCAAACTGGAAGACTACATAGATTTGGTCGCGCTGGATCCCCAGTGGCGTTGTTTCTTTGATGACGGTGGAGTGTTGGATCTCGTCCCCGACCTGGCCAAGATGAAAGCGAACTTGGAAAGGTTTTCACCAAACCCCAACGTTGGTCAAGGTTACGAGCGGTTCATGCAGATCTCGAAGCGGCTGCATGAAGTATCCGACAAATTCTTCTTCTGGAAAAGCGTCGGTGGAATCTCCGATACCATGGAGGTAGGTGGCGCGTTCTCCGCCACGGTTTTGAAAGATGTGATGAGCCTGCGCATGGGTCGTACGGTTGCGGGTTTGGTTCGTTCGTGCGTTCCAGACGCCCGAGCCGCCCAAATGATCGACCACTTCACTCAGTATGTTGGCTCCTCACCCGAAGCTTCGCCAGCGGTTTTGTGCGGCATTGCGCACATGCAGACCGAAGAGGGCGTTTGGTATCCAATGGGCGGTACCCGTTCGGTGCCGGAAGCACTATCGAAGTTGGCGTGTGAATTGGGCGTAGAAATCAAGACGCAAGTCGACGTTGCATCGATCGATTCCGATGGTGTATCCGTGCGCGGTGTTACCACGACGACTGGAGAGAAGTATAATTTTGATGCTGTCGTATCGAATTGTGATGCCGTTCGCACCCACCGCGAATTGATGAAGGGGTCAGCGACCGATAAAAAGTTTGAGAAGAGACGAAGTTACGAACCGGCCTGCTCCGGCGTTGTTCTCTATCTTGGATTGAAGGAACGCTACGAACATCTTTTGCATCACAACTTCGTGTTCTCCAAGGATCCGCACGAAGAGTTTGATTACATTTACAAACAGGGCAAACCCGCTCCCGATCCTACGGCATACGTTTGCGCTCCCGCTTCAACGGAACCACAAGTTGCACCAACAGGGGGTGAGGCGCTATACATCTTGGTGCATACGCCCTACTTGAGACCAGACCACGACTGGTCGAAGATGTTGCCAGCCTACCGCGAAGTGATCTTGGACAAATTGGAAAACACGGCTGGCATGAAAGGCATTCGCGACCGAATCGTAACCGAGAATTCATTAACGCCAGAAGGCATTCATAAGCGGTACCGGGTCTTGAACGGTGCTATCTACGGACTCGCCAGCCACGGTCGGTTCCTTGGGGCGTTCAAGCCAGCCAATCGCTCTCGCGATCTCAAGGGACTTTATCTAGCAGGTGGAGCAGCCCATCCGGGACCGGGCATGCCGATGGTTATGATGAGCGGTTGGATCGCAGGTGATACGCTGGACAGCGACATGCAAAGCGGAAAATTTGTTGAGGTTTAACATGGTTTCAATACAAAGAACTCGGAGTCCGCGTGGAGGAAAAGTGAGAAACCTGCCGGAGAGCCATCTTAAAGCGGAAATGAATTTCCGCACTCCAAATGCGCTCAGCTCACAGCGATCAAACGCACATTGCGTGTGGATGGGTCAGCAACATCGATACGCACTCGCACCGTTGCTCCGTTCTCTACCTTTGGTAATTGCGTCGCTCTCGCACGGATGGCTGAATCATGCGTTTGTACGATTCCATTGTCCGCATCTACGACTTCAGCCTCGAGTATTTCGCCGACTCGATGTTGGAGCGAGACGGCCTCCAACAGATCGATGACCGCACGGTCGACGTTTGATGCTCGTCCTTCGTATCGTTCCATGACCGCTGGCAGTCTAGCCAGTTGGTCGGTCAACGACTTCGGAACAGTCAGGCTATTGGCAAGCAAGTAAGCAAGGTCGAGTACGTATCGATCGGCGAGTCGACGCATGGGTGCCGTCGCATGGGCATAGGTTGCAGCGATGGCCGAATGCCATGGCGGCCTTTCATTATCGTACAGGGCGTATCGGGCACGTCCGCCCGCCCTGCGTGCGTCGAGCAGAAATCGTTGA